>JAYTEU010000486.1:0-6449 GCA_043734985.1 Chthonomonadaceae bacterium | reverse complement strand
CTGGCGATGACCAGCGCCGCTTTCTGCATAATGGCCTGGCGCGAATGGAAGCGGCCCGTGGCAATCGTCGCGGTTTCAGGCCTAAGCGTGACTCTTGGCTTGACCGGAATCTGGGCAATATTTTCGGCCTCCGCAAATCCCGCGCTCTACACCAGCCTGAATGCGATCAGCGTGCTGCTGGCCGGACTGCTGCTCGGGGGAATGCTAAGTCGGCTTTGCCGCGACGGCCGCGCCCTGGCTGCTATTCTGCTGACGATAGCCCTCGCGGGAAGCGTTATCGCGGGCATAGGGGTGCGGGAGTACCTCGGCGAACTACGCCTTGGCGTGGTCGATCACCGGACCTTCTCGACCTTCGGCCCCGATTTCCTTGCCGGATACCTCCTGCTGACTCTGCCGGTAACGCTGGCAGCGTTCGCATCTTCGTCCCAGCGATCGCTAAGAATTGCGCTGGGAGTGGGCTTGGCGCTGCAGAGCGGCTGCATCTTCCTGACAGGCTCGCGGGCCGGGACGGCAATTGCGCTTGTGGCGGCGTTAGGCTGGGCGGTCCTGGCCTTTCTAGTCGGCGCGGATAGAGGGCGCAGGCGTGAGATCGCCGCCGGAATCGGCATCTTCCTGCTGGCCTCCATTGTCAGCGCCGCGCCGACACTCGGCAGGTATGGCTCAAGAAAACCGACCCAGTCTGCCGCGCCCACGGCGCTGGTCGAGGCTGCGGCCGCCAAGCCCGCCGAGGATTCTCAAGGACATTCCGGCGCATTTCGGAAGAGCACGTGGATCGGCACGGTTCGAATGGCGACGCGCAATCCAGTTTTCGGAACCGGCATCGGAAGCTTCGGATCGGCGTACCCAAAGTACGCGGACACGATGTTCACCGCTCACGCGCACAATAGCCTTCTCCAGTGGACCGCCGAGACCGGTCTGCCCGGAGCGTTTCTACTGCTAGCGGCATTTGGGTCCGCGAGCGCGTTCGTCCTGCACACTCTGCTGCAGGTTCGGTCGCGCCGTAACGATCTGAGGATTGTGGAAGGGAAGGACGCGTGGGTCGGTTCGCCGGGACCAGCGGGGGGGGCCGCGAGAGCCCCCGACGGAGTTCCCACCGGGACGAATGAGGTGGACTTGCTGCTTCCCGCGCACAGTCTGCTTTATTGTGGGCTGGTCGCGTCCCTGGGTGCGTCCGCGCTCCACAACATGTTCGACTCCGACCTCTATGTAGTCGCGACACTGCTCACCTTCTGCGCCCTTTTCGGCATTACAATAGCGCAAGCACGCGCACTCGCTCCATCGGCAGCACAACCGCCGAAAGCAGTCGGACGGGAGCTCTGGGCCGTGGGTTTGGCAGTCTGTCTGTTTCTGATAGTACGCGGCGGCCAAATGGGATTCGCGCGATGGGACCGAGCCCAGGTCGACAATGCGATCGAAAGCCACCAAGGCGCTGAAGCGATCGGATTTGCCCGGGCGGCGGCGGCGGCAGATCCGTTCGACGTCGAGCCACGGCTTGCACTTGCCCAACTGCTTCGCGGCCATCCGGAGAGCGAGGCGGAGTTCAAGGCGGCTGTGCGAATTGCTCCCGGCGGGATGACCTACTACCTGCTCGGCCGTCACTTTCGCGAACAGGCAGACCTGGAGTCCGACCGGCTCAGGAAGGCCGAGATCGTGAAAATGGCGCTGGAGGCGCTGGAGCGGTCACACGCCTTCGATCCGCACAATTTGCAGGTTCTAAAGGCCATAGCCGACCTGGAGTTCTCAGCCGGCGTGGAGCAAAACGATTCGGGTTTGATCGAGCAGGCGGGATTCTACTATCAGACGATGGCCAATCTTGAACACGAGCCCTATGGGACTATTCGGGCCGTGCCGGAATTAATTGAAACGGACTACGCTTTTGCGCATAAGGGACTTGCGGAGATCGCCACAAGGGAACAGAATTTTGCCGTGGCCGAGAAGGAGTACCGGGAGGCGCTGAGGATATTGAGGCGATATTGGGAGGCACGAAACTGGCTTGTAAACCTCAACCGGACTCCGGAGAAACGCAAGGCTACCGCAGAGATGTACGTCCAGACGCTGCATCGCACTATCGATACTCTTGCGAAGGAAGGTAAGAATGGCGACTTGCCGTCGCTGGACGCGGAGATTGCACGGGTCGAGGCCGACAGGGTTGCCGATGAGCCGAAGCCTGATCCGGCGGTTTTACCTCCTGCGGCGCCGTGAGATATAAGCACAACTATCCGGGTTCCGATCGGCGCGTTGATGGATTTGTCGGCCACTTCGTCGTCGTTCCTTTCGGCCGCGTCCTTAAGTCGCCTTCTCGCTATATGACGTCGGCACGCGTGTAACATCCCGGCCTATTTTAGTGTCAGACCGGTTTGGGACTCTGGTAATATCACCAAGTCAGCCATAATCATGATCAGTATTGGCGAAGTGTCTTCCCGAGATGGCGGACGCAAATCGGGCCAGACTTCGCGTTCCAGGGGGTTTACGCTATGCGTCCAGTATTGCTGCTATCCATATGTTTGTTAGCGATGCCGGCATTGACAGCCGCGCGCGCAGAGCTTGAACCGAGGGCGGTGGCGATTGAGCCCGGGGTGACGGCGCCCGGTCAGCCGATTAAGCTGCGGTGGTATTTTACGGGAACGAAGGTTCTGTTGTCGGGCGGGCGTTTCGGCAAGGGGACGATCGTGACCGGCAAGACCGAAATGCTGGATCGTCCTGAAAAGACCACTCGGTACACCTTCGATGTTTGGTACAAGCCGGCTCCGGACCCGGCCAAGCCAGAGGTCAAGCCCACTCAGATACATGTCCAGTACAGCGCGGTCGCCGCCGTCGATAAACTTACGAGTTATCACGGATCCGAGGGTTTCGACCTGCGCTATCTTAAGGGATGGCGCGTGGACAGTTTTTCGCCTAACCCGGGAAGTAAAGTCTACTTCTTCCAGGAGGAGGAGGACAGCGTCGAGCGGGTGGCGATCGCTGTGGTTCCAATCAAAGACGGCGTGACCGTCGCGGAGATGATGGAGAAAGTACGGGGCGACGTGCCCGCGCACTACACGAAGGTGGAGTTTGTCTCACTGTACGATTTGTCCAGGCAGATGGAACCGGCGCAGATAACGCAGTTCAAGGGCATCGATTCAACGCATCCCAATACTAAAACGCAGTCGATCGTTCTCGTGCACAACCATCGGGGCAAGGCGTATGTTATCAGCGCGCGCACCCATGCAGACAAGTTCGCCGAACGCGCCGCGCTTCTGGACGGACTTGTGAGGAGCCTCACGTTTTCGAGCGCGAGCGCCTCTCGCTAAGCCGGCACAGGGCGTTGAAAACACCCGGCAAGAAATTACAAGCGTCCTACGGACGCGATACCCGTTCACAAGGTGCAATATCCCGCCTGGTAGGTGATTGCGGGATGCTGCATTGTGGTTTGGAACTCGGGGCTTAGGGGACGTTGGAAGTGTGCCGGCACTAGCATTACCCGGCACGATATTAGGCAGTTTAGGATTGTCGGCAGGCTCACTTTCAGGGTCTGCTTATTTTTTTGGCAACTTTTCGTAACAATCCGGCGTAAATCGGATCGAATGGTTCATGTGCATCAATTTTTCACCCCTGTGAAGGAAATCCTTGTCACTATGAAACGGTGGATACTGATCCTGGTTACGGCGACAGTTATTGGCGCGCTAATTATGTGGCGCCTCGTCTCCAAATCCAATGACGCTAAGTCCCTGGCGCAGGGCCGCGCCGCCGCGAGCAAGGCGGCTCCGCCCGTCGCCGTCGCCCCGGTCGTCGCGCGCGATATTGTCCAGACCTTTGTGGGCGTCGGAAGCGTGGTCGCGCCGTTCAATGTGAAGGTCGCTCCGAAAGTGAGCGGGCGGCTGGATTTCCTCCAGGTACGAGAGGGCGCGGCCGTCAAGCAGGGAGAGGTCATCGCGCGTATTGCCCCGTCGCAGATTCAGGCCCAGGTGAACCAGCAGGCGGCCTTGGTCGCCGAGTCTGAATCGCGGCTGGCGGAGGCCACGATCAACCAGAGGCCAAATAGCGTCAGCGTCGATACGCAGATCGAGCAGAAGGCCGCCGGCCTGGCGAGCGCGCAGGCAGACGCCGCACAGATACATCAGAACTACAATCTGCCTATCGCCGCCGCACGGTCCGCGGTCGTAGATGCGCAGGGGCGCCTCGACAACGCGACTGCCACAATCGCGAATGCCGAGGCGAACATTCGCAGCGCACAGGCCAATCTCACCAATGCCCAGGTCCGCTACAATAGAACGTACGACCTCTATAAACAAGGGTTTGTCGCCGCCCAAGACGTGGACGATGTCAAGACAACGGTCAAAGTTCAGGAGGAGGCGCTCGGGGTGACGCAGGGCCAGCTTCGGTCGGCGCAGGCCGCGCGCGACTCTGCGGCAGCGCAGAAGGCCTCCGCTGAGAAGCAGGTTACGATCGTCGCGGAGAGCGGCAAGACGGATATTCGCGCAGCGGATTCCAAGGTGGCCCTCGCCGCATCGGCTCTTAAGTACGCAAAGTCGACGACGGCGAACCAGCCGGCGTACAAGCAGAACCTTGCGGCCCTGCGGTCTGCGGTGAATGCGGCAAAAGCCCAACTCAGGAATATACAGTCCCAGCTTTCCGACACGGTTTTGACTTCGCCCATCAGCGGTTTCATTACCGCTCGCTATGTCGATGCCGGCGCCATCGTCTCTCCGACGCAGCCTGTCGTCGCCGTACAGGCCATTAAGGATGTCTTTATCGACTTCTCCGTGCCGGAAGATGTGGCCGGTCACCTACACGCCGGCGAGCCGACAGAGATCGTGTTCGATGGCTTGGCGGGCGGCAAGTACAGCGGGACGATCACGCAGATCACTCCCGCCGCAGATCCGCAGAGTCGTCAATTCCCCGTGCGCACCACCCTTGCCAATCGAGACAATGTCGTGAAACCTGGAATGTTTGCGCGTGTAACGGTCGTTACGCGCCGGATACCCGGGGCCCTCGTAGTGCCACGTGAAGCTATTACGCGAGGCAAGATCGGCGCGGAAGTGGTTGTTGTGGATGCGGACGGAACCGCGCACCGGAGAGTTGTGGAGACCGGCGCGGAGGACGCGGCGGGAGTCCAGATTCGTGAAGGCGTGCGCGTAGGCGACCAGGTGATTACGCTGACGAACGCACCCGTGAAGGATGGGCAGAAGGTTCGTCCGGGCGGAGCGGGACAGGGTACGAAGGCGTCTGGGAGAAAGTAACCCTATGAACATTGCGAGATGGTCCGTAAATAAGCCCGTCGCCGTAACCATGCGCATCGCAGCCCTTGTGCTACTGGGCGCGATATGCGTCACAAAGCTTCCGATCGATCTGCTGCCGAAGGTCACCATCCCGACCGTTGCCGTCGTTACCCAATGGCCCAACGTCGCGCCGGAGGAGATGGAGACGCAGATCACCCGTCCCGTCGAGCAGGCAGTCTCGTCCGCTCCGAACATCAACAATGTAAGCTCTGTCACCGTGGAAGGCGTTTCGACGGTACGCGTCCAATTCAACTGGGGAACCGACATCGGCCAGGGAGCGATCGACGTCCTGCAATTGGTTCAGCGCGCCCGGCAGGCTTTTCCAAACGATCCGACCTTGAACACCCCTATCGTTTACAAATATGACCCTTCCACTCTCCCGATTTTGATCTTCGGAGTCTCGGGTGTTGACGACCCCGTTAAGCTGCGGACGGTGCTGGACAACGAGATTACACCCCTGATCGAATCTGCGAACGGCGTAGCGTCGGCGATAGTTACGGGCGGCCAGCAGCGCGCCATTATCGTCGATGTCGATCCAGAGAAGCTGCGCGCCTTTCACCTAGCCCTTGCGGACATCAGCAAGCGGATTACCCAGGAGAATCTGAACCTACCGGCCGGCATTGCGAAACAGGGCGGCACCGAGTACACAATTCGCAGCATGGGGTATTTCAGCAGCCCGCTAGAGGCTTCCGCCTTGCCCGTGGGATCCTTCAACGGCCAGCTTGTTTCGCTCGGCCAGGTTGCGCAGGTGAGAGACTCTCACCTGGAGACGCGCCTATTCACGCGGCTTAACGGCAAGCCTGCGGTCGGGATTATTATTACCAAGCAGAGCGAGGCGAACACCGTCGAGACCGCGAAGAACGTCAAAGCAAAGATCGACCAGGTCAAGAAACTCTATCCGGAGCTCAAGTTCGGTTTGGCCTACGACCAATCGGAGTTTATTTCACACTCGATCGACGACGTCCGCTCCAGCGCCATGATCGGTGGCGCTCTGGCAATTATTATCCTGCTGTTGTTTCTCCGCAATTTCAGGAGCACATTCGTCGTCGCGCTTTCCATCCCCATCTCGATAATATCGACATTCGCACTTCTGTACATGTGCCACTTTACAATCAACACTATTTCACTCTCCGGGCTGGCATTGGCGACCGGGCTCATAGTCGACGATGCAGTCGTGGTTCTGGAGAACAT
>JAYTEU010000485.1:0-3384 GCA_043734985.1 Chthonomonadaceae bacterium | reverse complement strand
ACTCTTTGCAAACAAAATAGGATATCTTTGTCCGGTTACTGCCCACAATCCGCCGTTGCGGGGATACCAACCGCCTCGCGTCCGGCCTATAATCACTGCGGGGTTCAGATAGAGACGCGGACGCCGCTTGTCTCCACTCAAGCGTCCACCAGTTCCCCCGAAATCGGGGCCGGGGGAGCGACACGGCAGCCTCTTGGCGCTGCTCAGCTTCTGAAGGGGTTACTCATTGGACAATGTCTTTATCATCGATCCGGCCCGCTGCATCGGCTGCATGGCGTGCGTCCACGCCTGTGGAGAGTGTGGAACGCATCGCGGCGTCTCCCTTATCCATCTGGAAACGGTGAACCGCGCCGAATCGGTGCAGACCACCCCGCAGGTCTGCATGCACTGCGATAACCCGACCTGCGCACAGGTCTGCCCGGCCGATGCCATCAAGCAGACGCCGGACGGAGTCGTTCAGTCCTCGCTTAAGCCCCGCTGCATCGGGTGCCAGAACTGCGTGCTGGCGTGCCCCTTCGGGGTGCCCAAGTACGCGGCGGAGCAGGACCAGATGATGAAGTGCGACATGTGTTACGATCGCACCTCCGTCGGAAAGCGGCCGATGTGCGCCACGGTCTGCCCATCCGAAGCGCTCTATTTCGGCACCATGGAGGAGTGGCAGAAGCGCCGCCACGGTAAACCGCTGAACACCTGGAAGTTCGGCAGGCAGGTCGTCACTACGAAAGTCTACATGGTGATGCCGGAGACCGATGCGGATTCGGCCCCTGTCAGCGTCCAGACCACCCGGCCGCCGGATCGAATCGACATCCGCCTGGACCAGATACGACCGGTCCATCGAAGGGACACGACCTGATGAGCGAAGACACTACACCGAAGTGGCGTAAAGACTTCCCGATAGAATGGGGCGCCGACAACTACGTTACTCGGCGCGAATTTACCAAGTTCCTCGTTCTTGCTTCGGGCGCGACCCTTGTCGGCAACGGGTATTTTGTGCTGCGCCGCCAGGAGCATGGGGAGCATCCCTACCCCTCGCGTGAGATCGCACGCGAGGACGAGCTGCGGCCGGGCCAGGTGAAGCTCTTTCGCTACCCCACCCCGGACGATGCCGCCATGCTGGTCCGGCTGGCGGATGGCGCGTTTGTGGCGTACACGCAGAAGTGTACCCACCTGAGCTGCCCCGTTAACTTCATCGCGCAGCGCAGCCGGCTGGAGTGCCCCTGCCACAACGGTGCGTTCGACGCCCGAACGGGAGCCGTTCTGGAAGGGCCACCCCCGCGCCCGCTGCCTCGCATCGAGCTGCGATTCGCCGACGGGAAGATATTCGCCGAAAGAGTGATCGGAACATGAACAGGAAAGACTCCTGGCTTGCCAAATTGGAGCAGCGTTCGCAGAACGTTATGACGATCCTCGTTCTCGTGATAGCGGTTCTGCTTATCCAGATGTGGCTTCTCTCGATCGCGCTTGAGGAGTACATGGCGTCGCACAGCGCGCTGGCGCTCCCGACGTTCCTGGCATCCGGATTCTGCCTGCTCGTCAACCTATGGCTATTGAAATACCTCTACGATATCGACCGAAAAGAGGACAACCCATGAATGCAACCTCATCAAAGACCGCGCTGGCGCTTTCCACGGTCGCCTTTGCCATCTCGTTCGCCGTCTGGGGAATGATCTCCCCGCTCGCCAAGACCTTCCAGACAACCCTGCATCTCTCCGAGCAACAAGTCTGGCTCCTGATCGCCGTGCCGGTCATACTCGGCTCCATCATCCGCCTGCCCATGGGAATGCTGACGGACCGTTTCGGCGGCCGCATCGTGTTCGGACTGCTCCTAATGTTCATCGCCATACCGGCCTATATGCTGAGCCTCGCGCACACCTACCAGCAGCTTCTGCTCTGGGGTCTGCTTCTCGGCATGGCAGGAACCTCCTTTTCCGTCGGAGTAGGATTCACATCGAAGTGGTTCCCGGCGGAGAAGCAGGGGCTGGCGCTCGGCATCTATGGGGCGGGCAACATCGGGCAGAGCCTGGCGCTCTTCGGCGTGCCGCTCCTGACCGCCCTCCTCGGCGGATGGCAGATGACTTATAAGGTGTTCGCGGCCATCGCCCTGATCTACGGGATCATCTTCCTGCTCTTCGCGCGAAATGCGCCGGTGCAGACGCAGCCCAAATCCTTCGGCGCTATGCTGCAACTTCTGACAAAGCAGCCCCTGGCGTGGCTGCTCTCCCTGTTCTACTTTGTGACCTTCGGCGGTTTCGTCGCGCTGAGCATCGGGCTTCCGAAGCTGCTCCAGGAGATTTTTCATCTCCCCAGGGAAGACGCCGGATTGCGGGTGGCAGGCTTTGTGCTTGTCGCTACCATCATGCGGCCACTGGGTGGCGCGCTCAGCGATAAGATCGGCGGCGCGAAGCTACTTACGGTAGTCTTCGCCGGAACGGGCATCCTCGCGCTGGGCATGACGTTCTCCGGAATCGTCCCGTTTACCATCGGCGCACTGGGAGTCGCCGCGTTTATCGGGCTGGGCAACGGCGCGGTCTTCAAGCTCGTTCCACAGTATTTCGCCAAGGACACCGGCACGGTCACCGGGCTCGTCGGCGCAATGGGCGGCCTTGGGGGCTTCTTTCCGCCGCTCCTACTCGGTGTGATCAAGACGCAGACCGGAAGCTATGCTCTGGGCTTCATCCTGCTTTCCGTCTTCTGCGCGATCTGCCTGGCGCTCAACTATATGGTGCTGCTCAAGCCGCCGAAATCGGAACCGTCGGCGATACCGAGCTTCTCCTGATCGCGGCTCTGTGTTGCTGCTTGGAAGGGCTGAAGAGGCACGATGATCTCACAGATTGACCGAAAGGCGCTTTTTAACGGACTGGCAGCGTCCCTGCTGCTCGTAGCCGCCATCTATTTCGGCTCCGCAAAGCTACGGAACTTCGATCCGGCGCTCATAACGTATACCAGCGCGGTAATCTTCGCCACGTTCGGTATTGTCTATCGCTACTCGGTATGGCTCCAGAAGCCGCCTACGCAGCTCTACTGGCGTCGCGGCTGGCAGCTCTTTCTGCGCCCCTCGCGCCTGCCCGCAAACCTGTTCTGGCTCGCGGGGCTGGTCTGGAAGAATGTGGTGCTCCAGACGTTCATTAGCCGGAGGAGCCATCTGCGCTGGGCGGCGCACTTCCTGCTGTCGTGGGGCTGCATCGTCGCCGTAATGGTGACCTTTCCGCTCGTGTTCGGCTGGATTCACTTCGAGGCGGATCCGAAGGATCCGTCGGCCTACGTGGCGGTGGTGCTGGGCCTCCCGGCCGGGAAGTTCCCCGCCTACTCCCTGGTCGGCTGGATGACGTTCCATATCCTGGACTTCTGCGCGATCGCCGTCATCGCCGGAATGGCGCTCGCTTT
>JAYTEU010000484.1:0-2843 GCA_043734985.1 Chthonomonadaceae bacterium | reverse complement strand
GATACGATGGCTGGTGGTATGCGCTGGCGATGCCCGGCCAACTGTTTCGAACGCGGGATGGCTTGACGGAGTTCGAACCGGGACCGCGACTCTTTTCGGGCACTCCTTCCCAGGTTCACAGCGGGGTACTGGTTCGTGGCGATACACTGGAAGTTTTCTATACACGCGCAGGCGATACGCCCGAGCGTATCCTCCACGCGCAGGTCAAACTGAATAGGGATTGGAAGCAGTGGAATCCGGGGCCGCCGGAGGAGTGTCTTGCTCCCATGGAGAGCTGGGAGGGCGGTGACCACCCGCTTTCCGCCGGAATAGTCGGCGCCGTGGATAAGCCGATCCGGGCGCTGCGCGACCCCGCATTATTTCAGGATTGTGGCAAGATCTATCTGCTTTACGCCGTTGCGGGCGAGTCTGGGATCGCCATCGCCGAAATCACACTGCCTCGATCGCGCTAACGGTGCGGCGGTCTCAATTCAGGGGAGGGCGGCTCGATCTTTGGAGTTGTGGTATCCGGATCCGGCGTTTCGGATGGCGCGGAGGTGGCGCCGGTGATGGCGACGATGAAGGTGACGACGATTACAGGGACGATTGTGCCGGAGAAGAGACCGAGCACTGCGTATCGCATCGCGGCGCTTCTGCGTTTTACTTCGGGCAGCCAGTAGTATCTATGCCAGGCGAGCCGCGCAAACAGGACGCTCATGATGCCGGCGGTGAGCAGCAGCCCCGCCACTCCCTCTAATAGGTGGGTTCGCTCCAGTATACGGCTGATTACTCCCAGAACGCCCCAGATCGGCACCGCGGCGATGAGCGCGCCGCAATACCTCGCCGTGTCGCCGCTTAGATAGCGCAGCAGGTCGTCTATGCCTCGCGTCAGCCCTCGCGACTGCGCGGGCGGCTCGGCGACGGCGGTGAGCGCTTCGGCATGGGCCAAGCCCCTTCGCTCCCACTCAGCGATCTCCTTCGCATGCGGTGACTCGGGTTTCGGCCAATCCGGATCCTGGTTTGCACGCCGCTCTTCAAGGGCTGTTCCCGCGCCATGGTAGGCTGTCACGATCTCCAAGGCTCTGCTATTACCCGTGCGAGTCTCCAGAGCCGGCACCTGCGGAACGTTCGCGCCCGGCTGCGGCATAAGGCGATCGGGCGCCGCGATTGTGTGGCTGGGCGGAAGGCCGAAGTTCGCGGCCGGACTGGATGCCTGAACGGTAAAGTCGAATATGGACGGCGCTGAGTACGGCAGCGGTGGTATCGGTGCAAGGCGTGTCGATGGGGTGGCGACACCAGCCGTCGAGTCCTGGAGCGCGGCATCTAGGGCTGTGCGCATCTCCTCCGCCGAAGCATAACGGCGGTCTGGGTCTTTCATCAAAGCCCGGAAGATCACTGCCGCGACGGGGCCGGGAACCCAGGCGGGAAGCGGCTCCGGCTCTTTATTGAGGATTGCGCCGATGAGCGCGGATAGGTCGCGCTGTGGAAACGGTAGCTCGCCCTTCAGCATGCGGTAGAGGGTGACGCCCGCGGCCCAGATGTCGGTCTGCGGCGAAAACCTGTCGTCGAAGGCCTCCGGTGGCATGTAGCCGGGAGTTCCGCCGGCCTGCGTGAAGGCGGTGGAGCTGAAAGCGCGGC
Source organism: Chthonomonadaceae bacterium (assembly GCA_043734985.1). Lineage (GTDB taxonomy): Bacteria > Armatimonadota > Chthonomonadetes > Chthonomonadales > Chthonomonadaceae > DATGJU01. Next base: position 1,226 of record JAYTEU010000484.1, on the reverse strand, counting down.
TGAGACCGAAGTCCGTTAGCAGCGGCGTGTCGCCCCGCAGGAGTACGTTACCCGGCTTCAGGTCGCGGTGTACGAGGGGTCTGGGCGGAACGGAGTGCAGGTGCTGGAGCCCGGCGAGTATGCCCCGCGTCATCTCGACCGCGAAAGCGACGTCAGCGGTTTTGCCCGCCTCGCCTTTGAGTCGGTCGTGGAGCGATCCGCCGGAGATATACTCCGTTGCGATCGCGACCTGGCCGTCGTAGATGTCCGCATGCAAAACCTGTACCACGTTGTGGTGTTTGCCGGCCCGCAGCCACACTTCCGCCTCGCGCCGAACCGCATCGATGTCGGGGTCGGCATCTTTGGGCAGTTTCAGGGCGATCTGGCGCTGAATCAGTCCCGTCCGCTCTTCGGCAAGCCAGACAACGCCGTAGCTGCCCTCGCCGAGCGGCCGCTCCAGGATATAAGGCCCGATCTTTTGCCCGGTTTCAAACATGCCGAATGCGTTCCTCTCACCCTCTACAGAGTACAGACGCTGCCGGGCGCGGCCCGGTGTCGATATCTCCGCAGTAACCTTCAAATATTACCCGGAATGCAAGATCAAGAAATCTCCTCGTGTTCGCTGCCGACAACGCGGTCACCATCGTCGATTTGGTCGATATAGCGAGCATCTGGACTGTTCTGATTGGAAGGATCGTGCCCATGTGGGCGATGGGGTAATCTATTCGGAGCGGTCGGGCATACAGCCCGCCGCCAGTCTATTGGTTACGAGGTATCTATTGATGGCTGCGAACACGCGATTCCTGCATATGGTGTATTTCTGGCTGAACGAGGGTGGCGGCCGCCGTGAGGCCGAAGCGCTGGCCGAGGGTGCGCGACGGAACCTATCCGGCATTCCTGGGGTGCTGCGGCTGGAGGCGGGTTTCCCGGCGGGCACGACGCGCGAGGTGGTGGACAGCACCTACGGTGTCGGGCTTCTGGTCGAGTTCGCCAGCGCGGCGGACCATGACGTCTATCAGGACCATGCGGATCATCTGCGCTTTATTGAAGAGTGCAGCGCGCTTTGGAGCCGGGTGCGGGTTTACGATACGGCGATTTAGGGCAGTCGGCGGACTGTCGCATCAAGGCGCAGGTCATGCGAAGGCGCTTTCGGTGGTCGCGAAGTTCAGGCGGCGCTGTAACATTTCGGCAAGGAAGCCATCCTGGAGGGATTCGAAGCCGGGGACGGGGCTCATCGCGTCGGTGAG
>JAYTEU010000483.1:0-3079 GCA_043734985.1 Chthonomonadaceae bacterium | reverse complement strand
GCCTGTCGCGATCCTGCCTACACCGCTGCATGACCTTTCACGCCTGCGAACGGTATTCGGGAGTGAGTGCCCTCGAATCTTGATCAAGCGTGATGATCTGACCGGACTCGCGCTGGGAGGCAACAAATCGCGCAAATTGGAATATCTCCTGGCGGATGCTCGCATCGAAGGCGCGGACACGCTGCTCACCTGCGGAGCGGCCCAATCCAATCATGCGCTCCAAACCGCTGCCGCCGCTCGCGAATACGGTTTCGACGTGCGCTGCGTCCTCTATGGCTCTGAGCCAGGCGCAAATGCGAAGACAGGCAATCTGCTACTGCACGATCTGCTGGACACCCCGATTCGGTGGGTCCGTATGCAGGGAGGAGAGACACGACGAGAGCAGGCGCTTCGGCGCGGAATGTCGGACGAGGCAGGCGCGGCTCAGAGTGAGGGGCGCCGAGTCTACGGCATTCCGACTGGCGGCTCAACCGCAATCGGCGCGCTGGGCTACGTCAGGGCCGTTCGAGAGTTGCGCTCCCAATTAGGTCCAGCCGAAGTCGACTACGTCCGCGCAATGGTCTTCGCCTCGGGAAGCGGAGGCACGCATGCGGGCATGGTGGCAGGCACATGGCTGGCGGATTGGGATGTGCGTTGCGTGGGAGCGGAAATCGACCCCATTCCGCCCGGCGCGGACGGAGTTTCACCGTTTCACCGGGCTATCGTTGGACTGACCCAGGAGACCGTCGACAGACTGGGCATCGAGCGGTGCGTTACGTACGAGGACATCGAACTAGACTCAAGCTGCACGGGGCCGGCGTATGGCGCTGAAACAGAGGAGGGCCGAGAAGCTGCCCGGCTGCTGTTTCGGACGGAGGGCATACTGCTCGACCCGGTGTATACCGCGAAGGCTTTCGCCGCACTGCTCGCCTCCGTCCGGCGTGGAACATATGCAGCCGACGATATCGTGGTGTTCTGGCATACGGGCGGCGCTGCGGGATTCTTCGCCGCCCATTGATCTGTCCATGTTATCGACTTTTTGGCTCGGTCTTACTTCTTCAAGCGTCGGTCGAAATAGGCGATCATCGCTTCGTCCGCCGCCTCGGCAACTTTTCCGCCGAACCCATGTCCTGCTCCCTGCATCGTGATCAACTCGGCCTCAACGCCGGCATTCAGCAGCTTGTCCACCATCCAGACGGCCTGCTCGTAGGCGACGTAGTTGTCCTTGGTGCCATGAATGCAGAGCGTGGGCGCGGCGCTCGGCGTGACCCAGTAGAGCGGGCTGGCGATTATGTGTTTTTGGCGCGCCTGCTCCAGGTTGCCGCCCAGGAAAAGGGGAAGCACCTCGGCCGCATCCACGCTTTTACCATAGGACTTGGTGAAGTCGCTTGGCCCGTAGTAGTTCACGACGCAGGCGACCCTGCTCGACTGACCTGGATTGCCCTCGTCACCCTCGAACATCTTGACGCCCTCGGTGACCCCAAGAAACTGTGCCAGATGGCCCCCCGCTGACCCACCAGTGACACCGATGCGCTCCGGGTCGATATGATACTTGCCGGCATTCGCGCGCAGCCAGCGGACTCCCGCCTTGACGTCGTAGATAGCAGCCGGAAACGGGTATTTCGGCGCCAGTCGATAGGTGATCGTGGCCGCCACGTAACCATGATCCGCTAGCTTGCGTATAAGTCCGTCATACCCATCGCGCGTACCAGCGCGGAATCCGCCGCCGTGTATGCACATTACTGCCGGGAACGGGCCATCGCCCTTCGGCACAGCGATGTTCATTTGAAGGTGTTGATTGTCCGGGTTCGCGTACTCCACATCCTTCTCAAATGTCGCACCGCCCTGCGCCCATCCAACAATCGGCAAAACCAGCAAGCATAGACCGACCAACAATCCATTCACTATCCCAGGACCGCGCATCTTAGGCTCCTATCTATTCCCCTAAAAGTTAACTCATGAACGACGCTTCCGTCGGCACCCAAAATCCAAAATCTCAAGGTTTTTTCGGCAGCGCGAACGCAACGTAAGCATCGCCGGATTTCGTGTTCGGCTTGCCGCCGCCTCCGGCCGCGATCACAACATACTGGCGACCGTTCACCATGTACGTGCACGGCGTTGCATAGCCGCCTGCGTCTAATTTGTAGTCCCATAGCAGCTTTCCATTGGCCTTGTCGAACGCGTGAAATTTCTCATCCTTGGTGCCGCCGATGAATACGAGTCCCCCGGCGGTCACGATCGTTCCGCCGAAGTTCTCGGTACCGGTCTGCGGTACGCCTTTCGCCGTAAGTGCGGGAACCTCGCCAAGAACAACTTGCCACGCAAAAATGCCCTTGCTCACGTCGATGGCTGTGAGCTGGCCCCAGGGAGGCTTGATTGCCGGGTAGCCGTTCTGGTCATTAAAGTAGGCATAACCCATAAAATCGTAGCCGCCGGACAGGTTGGCCTGTACCTTGAGCATATACGGCGTGTTGTTTGAGTTGACGTAGACCAGGCCCGTGGTCGGATCGTATGCGGCGCCGCTCCAGGTTGCCCCGCCGTGGAACCCGGGCGCCACAATGGTGCCCTCAAGTGTAGGCGGAGTGTAGGGCTTGCCGAATCGGTGAGTACGAAGTTGCCCGAGCACATATTCGTTGGCTTCCGGCGAGATGTTGGTCGCGTCCTTTTCGTTGAATCCCTGCCGGGAGAAGGGAGGCGGCGCAACCGGCTCGGGCTGAGTAGGGTACGCCTGTTCGCCCGGAATGTCCGACGGGGTTGCGGGGACCTCTTTTACATCGAATAGCGGCTTGCCGGTCATGCGGTCGAAGACGTAGAGGAAGCCTGTCTTCGTCGGCTGCGCCACCGCTTCGATCCGCTTCCCGCCGCGCTTTACTTCGATGAGAACGGGCGGGCAGGGGTTATCGTGGTCCCAGAGGTCATGGTGCACCTCCTGGAAGTGCCAGATGTACTTGCCGGTCCGAGCGTCGAGAGCGAGCGTAGAGTTGGCGAAGAGGTTAGCGCCCGGGCGATCCGCTCCATAAAAGTCGGAGGATGCCGATCCCGTACCGCAGAAAACGATGCCGCGCCGGGCGTCCACGCTGAACCCAGACCAGGGATTGGC
>JAYTEU010000482.1:0-3208 GCA_043734985.1 Chthonomonadaceae bacterium | reverse complement strand
TTGGCCGGATTGATGCGATTGAAATCGGGGGTCATCGCTTCGGTCGCGAAGACGGGGCCGTTGGTCTGCGCAATATTAACCGCGACCGCGAGAGCCATGCCGACCGCCAGTATGGGACCCACCGCCTTGATAATAACGAGCACGGCATCCCGCGCCGCCTGCATGACGATAACAGGCGAGAAGTCCGCCATCGCCATGTGATTCAGCACGGAGTCCATGTAGTTCTTGATCGCCGTTCCGCTTGCAGGGCCGAAGTTGCGCACGGCGAACAGGAGGCCGAGGAAGACGAGGGTGGAGGTAAGGTCGGAGGAGCGAGGCACCTGGCCGCGCCTGCGGGCTTCACTGCGTCGCCGGGGAGTGGCGGCCTCCGTTCTTTCGCCCATGTCTTCGGACAATGCGCCTCCTCCGTTGCGGGGCCGTTACGGGTCGTTCCTACTTGGCTCCGGCCAGAAGAGTGTGTACGCCGATGTCCGTGCCGGTTATGATCTGACCCACGACGATCGCAATAAGGGGCATCAGCAGGGCGACGGTCATCAGCCCGATCAGGATTTTGGCGGGCATGCCGACGACGAAGACGTTCATCTGCGGAACCGCGCGGGCCACCAGGGCAAAAGCGAGATCGACCACTAGGAGCACGCCCGCGGCGGGGAGCGCCATTTTGAAGCCGAGGAAGAGCATCGTTTTGAGCATCGCGGCGGCCGTCATTCCAAAGGCGCCGTGCAGATCGACCGCTCCCGGAGGCAGTGCGTGAAGACTATCGACCACGGTTCCCAGCAGCGCCAGATGTCCGTTCGCCAGAAGGTAGACCGTGATCGCAAGCTGGTACTGGAACACGCTCAGCACGGACGACTGCTGTTCTGAGAAGGGATTGACCAGGTTGATAAATCCGAATCCCATCTGCGTATCGACAAAATATCCGGCCATCTCCACCGATGCGAAGAGCAGGCGCGCCATGAAACCTATGGAGATACCTAACAGCCCGTCTGTGAGCACGGACATGGCGAGAAGGAACAGGTGGTGCGGCACCGGCCCGACCTTCGTCGCGGTAAGGGGCGTCACCGCCAGGGATAGGACGAGCGCGAAGCCCGCGCGAACGATCTTGGGAATGGCGTGGTTGCCCAGCAGCGGCGCGGACGCAATCAGCCCGCCGACGCGCGCGAAGACTAGAAGAAACGTATAGAAGGTATGGATGCTTATCTCAGTGTAGTTCATGGGGTGAGGGGCGTGCCTCAGTGAACGATGGGAGGCATATGGTTGTACACATCCGTAAAGAAGCGGACCATCGTGGAGATCATCCAAGAGCCGAAGAGCGCCAGCGCCAGCACGCACGCAAGCAGCTTCGGCACGAAGGTCAGCGTAAATTCCTGGATCTGGGTCACCGCCTGGAAGATGCTTACAAGCACGCCCGCGATCAGGGCGAACAGGAGCACCGGAAGCGACAACTGCAGGGCGATCATTATGGTGTGGCGCCCGGCTTCGAGCACGTCTCTTTGGGTCATGGAGCTCGCTCCTTTTTGTGGCACTCTTTATATCGGGTTAGCATTCTTCCCTCTGCAGGTCGCGGCGAAATAATTCCGCGGTTATGCCGGGCCGCCAGTGAATGTTTTCGATCTAATTGATATTCTACATTTTGCTTTTCCCCGGGCGGTAAGGTATGATAATATGGCCTACCGCTAAGTGGGAGCTTCGGTTGTGGGCGAGTCGTTTTAAGCCGTGTTCCACAGTGGAATCTTGCGCGGCAGGGCGCACCCTCGGAGCTCGTGCGTGGAACGCATAGATTTGCGCCGCTTCGGAGCGGTGGATCGCCCGGCGGCCCATTAGCGCAGGGAACCCGCAATCGTGTTTAGTCGCCTAAAAGAAGATATTCAGACAGTCCTTTCGAATGATCCCGCCGCCGGAAGTATCCTGGAAGCGCTGACCTATCCCGGACTGCATGCGCTCTGGGCGCACCGGATCGCGAACTGGCTGTGGACCCGAAGGTGCCGATTTATCGGGCGCTTCATTTCGCAAGCCTCCAGGTTCCTGACGGGAATCGAGATTCATCCCGGCGCGGCGATAGGACGAAGGTTCTTTATCGACCACGGGATGGGAGTCGTCATTGGAGAGACTTCGGTCATCGGCGATGATGTAGTGCTCTACCATCAGGTCACGCTGGGCGGCACCAGCCTTCAGCGCGTGAAACGGCATCCTACCCTGGGCAATGGCGTCATGGTGGGCATGGGCGCGAAGATCCTGGGATCGCACACGATCGGCGATAGGTGCATGATCGGCGCGAATGCCGTCGTAAATATGGATATTCCGCCGGACTGTACGGTGGTCGGCATTCCGGGTCGGATCGTAAAGCGTAACGGCCTGCGCATCACCAGCGAAACGATGGCACACGTAATGGACGATGTGATCAACCGCGTCGATCCGCAGGATGCGACGATTCGCGAGCTCCGCTTAAGGCTGGAACTCCTGGAGCAGCAGCTCGAACTGCTCCCGCAGGTGATGGAACGTTTAGAGAGTGTGCAGCAAGCGCGGAATACGCCCCCTAACCCTCCACCCGCACGCGGGTACCCGGTCTGGGGCGATCGGCAGGAGTAATGCGAAACAACTCCCCCAGAATTGCGGGTGCCCTCTGGGCGCGGGGGGGCTTTTTGCACAAACGTTTAGAAGAGCGTAATGGAGAGCGCCAAGGGATCGACAGGGATGGCCATCACCCGGAGGTCGCCCGCCCGCTATACTTGCCCACTGTTGAACCTGCCGAGGATGACTTTTCAGATGCCTAGCCGCATCGTCGCCCGAACTTCAGCCCCGCTGATGGGCGCGCATCGATCAATCTCAATACCCGCATCATTTAAGGAAAGTACTCCGTGTCTTTAACCGGCCCTTCAACTCAAACTTTGCGCCGCCTACCCGTGCGCCGCATGCTAATAGTAACACCGCTGGTAGCGATCGCCCTGAGCGCTGCCGTCATCGGCGCCCGCGCCCGCGTCCCCGACAACCAGATCGTTCCGGGAGTGCACGTAGGCGAGCTCGACCTGGGTGGAAAATCCCTGGAAGAGGCACGGCCGCTGCTCGAGCAGTGGGCGGCACGGAAACAGGCGATGCCGGTTGTTCTGCGCTTTACGCCTGAATCCGGCAAGAGCAAGACCTGGAAGCCGGATGCGGCAAAGATTGGGCTCACCATCAACGTTGCGAACACGCTCGATGCCGCGGCGAAGGC
>JAYTEU010000481.1:0-2927 GCA_043734985.1 Chthonomonadaceae bacterium | reverse complement strand
TGCTTCGTGTTCCAGAGCGCCTACCGCAGAGTAGCGGCGGTAAATTATCTCCGGGAAAACCACCAGTGGATCCGCCTGAAGGCGGGGCCGACGGTGGGTGCGCACAATGCGGCCTCCGTCCGGCAGGGCAATCTCGGCGTCCAGTTGCTCTTCGGGAACGCACCAGGTGGCGCGCATCTCCTCTAGCGAGCGGTTAGGCAGGAACGCGTTCAGGATAGCGTAGCCGCCGGGCAGAAGATGCCATCGTATGCTCGCCAGAAGTCCCGCGACCTGCGCGTCCGCCTCCAGATTTTGCAGGACGCGGAACGGCGCAACGATCAGGTCGAATAAGCCGTCGAGCTGAAAGTCGGTGACATCGGCCTGGGACAATCCCACCCTGGAGTCGGGCAGCCCTGCCGCGCGTAACTTTTCCCGGCAGATTTCGAGCATGGCTGCGGACGCGTCGATGCCGTGGATGTACCCGCGCTTGCGCGCCAGCGGGATCAGTACTCGGCCCGTGCCGCACCCGAGCTCCAATATTCGCGATTGAGGCGAAGGAACTCGATCCAAGTAGAAACCGACGTCGTCAATGGGAAAAGTCTGCAAGTCGTAGTACTGCGCGGCGTCCTCGCGTATGTTCACCTCGTGCCTCCTGGGTTATGGGTACGGTAAACGACAGTTCGACGCCGCAAATGGTTGCACGCGTAAAACTCTAAGAGTGTGTGCAAAAAGCGCCCCCTAGCCCCCAATTTGGGGGGAGTCGTTGCGCATTACCGTGGTCAATCCCCCCGGACCGGGTACCCGCGTGCGGGTGGAGGGTTAGGGGGCGCTTTGTGCACACTCTCTAATCCACAGGCACGGTCATGATGCGGTCTTTGAAGAGGAAGCTGATGCGCTTGCCGTCGGGAGTCCATTTCGGATCGAGTATCCAGGGCTCGTTGGCGAATGCCTTGGAGGACGTCGCACCGGGAATAGTATAGTAACCGATCTCCTTCATGTCGCTTCCATCCAGGTGGGAGACCCAGCCGCGCTCGACCACAGACGCCTCGCCGCGCAGGCCCGGCAGGAAGCGATGGAGGCGCACTTCCAGGGCAGAGGGCTTCTCGGCGCAGAGCATGCCCCAGAGGAGGCGGTCACCACGCGGTGACAGCGCCAGCACGCCCATGTCGGCGTGATGAGGATTCGCAGGTGAATAGGTACGGATCACTTTCGGTCTTTCATCAAGGGAGAGTTCGATCAGGGAAGCACTAGGAAAGTTGACATCCGGCTGGCCGACGGCGGGATCACCGAAAGCGTCGAAAAACGCGCGAGTCTGGACGTACGGACAGCCGATCAGTACGGAGCGATTGCTCGTAAATCCAAGGATGCGATCTTCTGAAGGATACGGAGCATGTTCGGAATTACCTCGCAAGCGCACCTCCGGCGGCAGCGGAAGCCCTACGATCTTGCCCGTTTGCATATCCATGCGGCAAATGCAGGGACGCGGCAGAGTTTGCAGATAATATAAGATTCGGTTGTCCGGCGCCCATGCAAGTTTAGCGATCTCATCAGGGAGCATAGTCTCTGAGCCGACCCACCTTCGGCGTAAGGTGGGTTCGGCATCGACACTGCAAATCACCAAATAGGTTGTCTGCGACCGGACAGGCACACCGGCCGTCACGGTGATCGGGCCGGCAACCGAATCTAGATAGGCAACGAATTTGCCGTTCGGCGAGACGATCAAATCCCCGGTCGATGAATTAGGGAACCGGCTGGGAGAGCCGGCTTTGCCATCTCGCCCGACAGTCACGCGGGAAAGCGAGGGTGGGTACGCTCCCCGGTTTGTCGAGATGAGCACATCGTTGTTCCCGAGCCAATAGTAGCAATTTGGAGTTGGATAGAGGGTTTGCTTACTCCATGCCTTGACCTCGCAAAACACCCGCGCACTCTGGAGGAGTGGCTTGGGGCGAGTGGCAACGTAATATGAAACGAACGCTCCGAACGCGAGCGCCGCTGCCAAGGCTCCTAACGCCCCTTTTTTCCGACTACGTCTCATCTTGCCTGCCTAACCGGTAACAATTGAGGACGAGCCCCCTCTCTTTATCTACTCGTCGCTAATCAACCCTTTGATATCCGGGTCGGCCAGGACAGCATCGACGGTTGACGGCTTGCCATCGACCGTGACGGCGCACCGGATCAGGCGGATACCGTGGCTGTAGTCAACATATCTGCTGATATGAACGGTAGTAAGCGGCTGGATCGGCGCGCCGTCGAGCTTGTGCCAGCCGTAGATCGCGACGTGGCCCGGCCGCTTCAGAAGCAGAGGCGTCTGCACCACATCCTTCTTTATGCCGGCTACAAGCAGGCCGGGCGGCTTGCCGTTTCGCTGCCCCTCGACGATCGCATTGTGCATCACAAACGTAGCTGTCGTCTCCCGGTCCACCGTCATAGGATGGGGCTCCAGCTTCAGTTCGGCTTGCCCGTAGATGGCGTCAACCATCCTGCGGGTCGGCAGAACGCATCCGAGTCGCTCCGCGATCCGCCCGGCAGTCATGGGTGTAAGCGGCACGCGGACGAAATCCGCATTAGAGCCGACGCTCAAGTAGTCCGGCGCAGCCTGGAGGACGACTGTATGCGACACGCCCCGACCATCGACTACCGCTGCGCGAATCGGCCGGAACGCGCGCTGAAAGTCGGGTATATTGCCACTCAATATCTCCCTCTCGATGACTTCTTCCCGCTCGGCCAAGGGCATGGCTGATATTCGCGCCATAACCACACTGCCGGTTGAGGCATCGGCGGGGCGCGTCGGAAGGCCGGGAAAGTCCACGCGTTCGGCAGCTAGGTCGCGCACGGCTGGCTCGACCCAGGGTGAATAGGCGCGCGGCCCGCCGAATTCGCCCCACTTTTGCGCCTCCGGCGTGCCATCCGCCATCGCCATCAGATATCCGTTCATCTCCCCTACCAGC
>JAYTEU010000480.1:0-2210 GCA_043734985.1 Chthonomonadaceae bacterium | reverse complement strand
TCCATCAGCCCGATAATCGCGAGCGTCTCGCCGCAATCCGCGGGCACGCCCCATCCGACCGGCTCGTTCGGTTTCGGCTCGATGGCGATCGGCAGCGCGCGCTCCGGGCCGTATTCGCCCAGCATCCACTCCACGACCTCGTTTAGGCCGTCTGCTGTCTGCTTGAACATGTCCTTGTAGTTCACCTGGAGCGGGCCGCCGTATCCGTTGCTGCTGTTCCAGTAGACATAGACCTTTGCGTCAAACACTTCGATGCCGGTCCGGATGTACTCTTTGGTTCGGCGAACCGACTCAGCGCGTGTTGCGGGAACGGGCGAGCCGAAGTTACCATTGGCGAACTCGGGGCCGCGCTTAAACAGGTTGGCGGTACACATCGACACCTGCAGGCCCGCGTTGCGAACGGCTGTCATGATGACCTCTGCGTCCGCCGGTTCCGCTTCGGTATCATGGAATTCGACGTGAGTACAGCCCACCGCCTTCATGTCTGCGAGGGTCTGCTCAAGAGACAGGACGGGTCGCATCGCCGGCGCGAATCGGCTGCCGCCCGGACCGATGTTCCAGATGCCCGCCGCAAACGCTTCGCCCAGGCGGTACTTCTTGAATGCAGGCGTCCACTCTCCCGAAGCATTCTTCTCAAATGCCATTTGATTGTCCTATTCTGTCCGGTCGTGTAACCGCATTGGCGTAATATTAAACTTCGTTGTCCCGAATATAGTGTCCGGTGCACAGGTAAGCATGTGATGACCCGCTATGTGCGGCGTGTAGAGCTTCGTTTTGCCTCCAGCAGCCGGACTGCGGTCTCGCGGTCCGTGCAAAGGTCGTGGACTAGCGGCTGGCTCCAGCCCATCGCCTGCCACTCCAGCACCGAGCGTATCGCATCGACTTTCGACGCACCGCCTGCCACCACTACGACTTTCGGCACCAGATAGAGCTGCTCGAAATTAATCGAAAGCAGGCGGGCGTTGATCGCGTTGACGTACTCTTCGAGTTCGGCCAACTTTGGCGGCGGAAGCGATTTGCGCGCGGCGAGCGTGATAAAGAGCCGATTGCAAAGATCGCCGATCGCACACGAAACCACGCGGTTGCCGTTGCCTGAGTAATGTTCGATTAGCTCGATCATTTTGCCTAGCTCGGGCTGAAGATTCGCCATCATGGGTTCGTGCAGGCCGACGATGAACCGGTGGCCCGACTTAGCGCGTACGCCGCCTATGCCGACCAGCGCGAGGGTGGGGACCAGAACCTCCTCCTCGGCTGGGAGGCCCGAGACGGCATTTCCCGTCTTTGCCTTCTCCTCCCACACTTCCGGAGATATCCACAGGCCGGGACCCTTGGCAAGCCACTCGTGGACCATTTCCGGCGACTTTACAGCGACGGGAAGGCTCAGCCGTATTAGCTCTGCGTCCGGAAACGCGCGCGCCAGCCACGCGCCGCTGATATCCGCATCCATGGCGCGCCGTGCATCCGGGCTCTCCATGCTCCAGACTTCCGCCGCGATATTGCCGTTCAGCGAAACCACCTTGACGCCACGCACGTTTCTCTTATCGAAGATGTGTTTGTTGAAGAGGCTCTCGCACGTATAGAAGACGGCGCGTCCCGAGGAGAGGGCGACGATCTCGTTCTGTCGGACAATCGTGTCCAGGTACTCCGCGCAGAGCTGCCCCAGCGCCTGATGGAGTCGGTCGTCCGCCAGGTTGTTTTCCAGGGTCTCTTCATGGCCCGCCGTGTCAGCGACAATCGCGGACTGTAACTCGTAGGCGGCGACCAGTTCGCGCTCTAGGTGCTCCGCGCGCGGAGGTTTGAAGGGAGCGTTCTCGTCGATATGCACTCGGACGATACCCGTGTCGAGTGCGAACCTATAGAGTCGCGAGACGGTGCTCGCATCGATATGCGCCAGACCGGGCTCCGACTTAGTCAACTGTTGCAAAATCTCCTTCTGCTCAAGGCGGTCGACTAACACCATTTTTGCAATGCGCGCTGCCAGGCGTCGCCGGTCGGTCGGATCAAGTGCAGGTCGGCGGCCGCGCCGTTTGTCCCCGGTAGTCGTCATTAAAGTGAAGATCCTTTCGCCCGCCTCTCAATGCGGCTGAAAACTGTACAGAATTATAGCAGATGCGAACCTTGAATGAGAAGAGGATTGCAGCAGAATAGCCCGAATTCGATCTTTCACATGGTTGCAGTCGCAAAATACGCATGTCTTGGCATAACTCGAA
>JAYTEU010000479.1:0-8949 GCA_043734985.1 Chthonomonadaceae bacterium | reverse complement strand
ATGGGTGGGGCGGAAAAGGTTCTGGAAGTCCTTCACGGCATGTTCCCATCGGCGCCGGTGTATACCTCGGTATACGAGCCCAAGGCGATGCCGGACTTTTACGCGAAGTGGGACATTCGGACCAGCTTTCTGCAGAACATGTGGATGAAGCGCCAGACTCACCGACTGGCGCTGATGCTCTACCCGATGGCGTTCGAGAGCTTCGATTTCAGCGAATTCGACCTCGTAATCAGCTCGTCCTCCTGTTTTGCCAAGGGCGTGATCACGGGACCCGAGACCCACCATCTCTGCTACACGTATACGCCGATGCGGTATGCCTGGGCGACCGGAAACTACGCGCAGAGGGAACGGATCGGAAAACTGTCCCGCCTCGCGCTTGCGCCCATCACGCACTATCTGCGATTGTGGGACGCGGTTGCGGCCAGCCGGGTAGATACCTATGTCACTATCTCCGCAGCCGTGCAGCGCCGGGTCGAGAAGTACTATCGACGGGATAGTGAGATTATCGCTCCGCCGGTCGAAACTTCAAGATTTTTTGTTTCTCAACGGGTTGAGGAATACTACATTGTAGTTTCGCGCATGATCCCGTACAAGCGCCTGGACCTTGCCGTCGACGCGTTCAGCCGGCTTCGCATCCCGCTCAAAGTCGTGGGCACCGGAAGGCAGTTGGCGGACCTCCAGTCCAGGGCGGGCGACTGCGTGCAGTTTTTGGGGCATGTGCCTGACGCCGACCTGCCCACGCTACTTTCAAAGGCACGTGGTTATGTAATGCCGGGCGAAGAGGATTTCGGTCTCGCGCCGGTGGAGGCGAATGCGAGTGGGCGGCCGGTTATCGCTTTCGCGGCCGGGGGCGCCCTGGACACGCAGATACACGGTCGAACAGGTATACTTTTTAAGGAGCAGACGGTGGACTCGCTTTGTGACGCGGTCTGCCAAGCCCAAGAGACGGATTTCGATCCGGAATACATCCACGAGCACGCGCTGCAGTTCGATACAAGCGTTTTTAAGACACGTGTTCACGACGCGGTAGTCGCGACAATGACTCGCTCTGATCCTTCGGGTGGAACTCGTGCGGCTGTGCACGCGCTCCAGACTCACTAAGCTCATTTATCAGGCGAACCCGTAACGGCTCCGGCCGATTATAGGAGCGTAGCGCCTAATACTATTGGGCAGCCTCTTACTCCGAAGGCGTTTACGCGAGGTTTCACTGCGGCTGGCGCGGTTCCGTTGAACGGTCTATTAGTTCCGGCGTGGCGCCGGACGATAGATTAATCGTGATGAAGGCTTGCCCCCTGTAATACACTTATGTCCCAATATACACTCGAAAAAACTACTTCCGAACACGACGCCTTATCGGCGGACGCTGAGCCTCGCCCGTTCAAGGTTATCCGGCCGAAATCCGGCTGGCAGGCGCTTAATCTTGGAGAGCTATGGCAGTCCCGCGACTTGCTGTTGATGCTGGCTCTGCGCGATGTGCGTCTGCGCTACAAACAGACCGCATTAGGCGTGGCGTGGGTTGTGCTGCAGCCGCTGATTTCCGCCGCGATCTTCGCGTTTGTGTTCGGAAAAATAGCGAAGCTGCCGAGTGACGGCGCACCCATTTTCGTCTTCGCATACGCCGGTATGCTGGCATGGAACCTGTTCAGCACCACGCTGACCAAAGCAAGCATGAGCCTCGTCGGTAATGCCAACCTGGTCTCCAAGGTCTACTTTCCCCGCCTGGTGCTGCCGCTCTCTACCGTGTTTTCCAGTCTGCTCGACTTCGCGGTCGCGCTTGCAATGCTTGTGGTGATCATGCTGATCCAGCACGTCACTCCTGGGCCCGCCCTGCTTCTGCTGCCGGTCTGGATGGCGCTCATACTGCTACTGGCGACGGGAGTGGGGCTTTTCGCGGCCTCTCTGGCCGTGAGCTACCGCGATGTCCAGTACATCCTGCCGGTTGCGATGCAGTTCCTGCTCTATGCAAGCCCCGTGGGATACGCGGTATCGACAGTTCCGGAGAAATGGCGGACGGTCTATCTGCTCAATCCGATTTCCAGCCTGCTGGAGGCGTTCCGGTTCTCTATCTTGAACCGCGGCACCCTCCATCCGCAGATGATCGCTTATGCGGCTCTGGTGTCCGTGGGCCTATTTGTATTCGGTGCGTTTGCATTCCGGCGTATGGAGAGAAAGTTCGCCGACGTCATCTAGGGATGATTCCGGCGCTCCACGTCCGTGACACGTTTCATGGAGAAGAAGTCCGTTTCTATGTCGAACAGCGATATTGCAGTTACCGTTCGCGGTCTCTCCAAAGCCTATATCATCGATCACAGCGCTGAAAAGCACGTCACCATCGCGGAGACACTGCTGGAGCGCGCGAAGAACGCCTTTAAGAAGACCGAGAAGGAGACGTTCTGGGCGCTTAAGGACATTGGCTTCGACATTTACAAAGGCGAAGTCGTCGGTATCATCGGAAGGAACGGCGCGGGCAAATCCACGCTGCTCAAGATACTTAGCGAGATTACGGAGCCTACCGCCGGAGAAGTGCGGCTGTTCGGACGGGTCGGCAGCCTGCTGGAAGTCGGCACTGGTTTCCATCCGGAGCTGACCGGCCGCGAGAACATCTACCTTAACGGCGCGATTTTGGGAATGTCCAGGCGGGATGTTATCCGGCAGTTCGACGAGATCGTCGAATTCGCGGAGGTGGAGCAGTTCCTGGATACTCCGGTGAAGCGCTATTCCAGCGGCATGTACGTCCGACTCGCCTTTGCGGTCGCGGCGCATCTTAACCCGGAGATTTTGATCATTGACGAGGTTCTCGCGGTCGGCGACTCCGCGTTTCAAAAGAAGTGCCTCGGCAAGATGGGCGACGTGGCGAAGTCGGGCCGAACCGTGTTGTTCGTCAGCCATAACATGGACGCGGTTCGCAGGCTTTGCTCTCGTTCGATCCTGATCGAAAACGGCGAGATCATGCACGATGCGGACTCAGAAAGTACGCTGCGGACCTACTTCGACCTGCTGCGCAATCCGAAGCGGATCGCCTCGCAGGGCCTTAAAAACAGGCTGACACGGACTTCAGGCGAGGTGCGGATCATCGAGTTCTCCGCGCACGATGTCAGCGGCAACGAGACCTGGAACTTCGACACCGGCGAAACGATTCGGTTCCACCTGACCTATCAGGCGTTTCAGGATGTCCCCAATCTGGGGCTTTATCTGGAGCTAACTTCCTGCCTAACGCGGGAGGCCGTCACCTCGATAAAAGACGTCGTCACGTTGGAGAAAGTATGCGCCGGCGACGTGACCTCGATTGTCGTGGAGATCCCGAAGGCGAATATCAGGCCGGGAAATTTTGCGCTGTATATTGCGATGGGCAATGCCAATTGCGAAAAGTTCTACGACGTTATCGATGAAAACGTTAACCTGCCGCTGCTCTGCATCTCCTCCGAAGAGACTGACCCGCATAGAACGGTTGGCTATTTCTCGATGACGTCCCGGATCGAAGCGAGTTGAGCCCTTTTGCTTCCGCGGAGCGAATCTACTCACTTGCTTGATCGGTCAGAATGAAGCTTCAAAGATGGATGAAGATTGCGTTCCTGTGGGATATTCGCTTCTACCGATTTTTGGTGAATCGATTTTGCGAACATGCTCGCACGGTCTATAGGGATTATCAGTTCGCGCTTGCCAGAGAGAAAGCCCTTCACTCCTGCGAGGATTGGAAAATACGGGAGGCGAAGGCGCATCTCTTAAAGAGAAAAGATATCTCCTTGTCCGGCCTAAAGCACCTTCAAGTGGGCAAAGGCGTTGGGGTGGGCGCGGGCGCCGGGATAATCATTCCCGAGGACATCGACGGCGACGACGGCAAGACGAATATTATCCTAGGCGAGAACTGTTATCTGGGCGATAGGGTCGAGCTTCAGGTCAGCGCCGGCAATACGATCAGGATCGGCGACTACGCAACGGTTAACGCCAATTGCGTTATTCTTGGTGACGTTTCGATCGGCAGGTACTGCCTGCTGTCTTACAATGTTTACATGTCGTCCGGCGACCACTACGCGACACTTTTTCCAGCCTGGGTGATCCGGGATCAGGATGCCTGGATATATGGGAATGAAGAGCGTTGTTCCGAGACAGACGATCCGGTTCGTATCGAAGAGGATTGCCTGATCGGCTATGGCGTATTCATAAAGCGGGGAATTTATGTCGGCCGCGGGTCTGTAATCGGCGCTAACTCGGTCGTAACGAAGGACATTCCGCCTTATAGCATCCAGGCGGGCGTGCCGAATCGGGAGCTGTCCAGGCGCCTCGACTTTCAGCCTCCATCGGAGATTTGCGCAGGCAATGCAGACCATAGGCCCTATTTCTACGCAGGGTTCTTGGTGCGCCAGGCGGATCTGGAAATCTCGCTCAGGTATGGAGTGGTATTAGCGGGATCTGTCTGCAGAATGATGCTGCGCGGCTCAGACTTTGAGACACTGCGCGTCCAGGGCAGGCTACTCGCGCCACGCAAGGCGATGGTCCTGAATGTTCGGTGCAATGCCGTACACCTGGGGCAGTTGACGATCGATTCCGAGACATTCGACCTGGTCCTGACGGTGGACCTCGCCCTTCGCGCGAAGATTGCAGCGGGGCAGGTGTCGGCAGTCTTGAAGAATTACAATGAGGTTGAACTGGAGTTGGTTCGGGACGCGACGGATACCGCCAGCGTCGATGGCACTGGGAAAGCGCTCTATGGAATATCCCGTGCCGCCGTCTATTCCGCGGATAGCCCCTGAAACCACCGTATTTATTAAACGATTGTAAGGCGTTTCGACAGAATCGTAGCGGATCCCGCGAAAACGGGCACGATATCTGCAAAAAGGATACGAAGGATGGGATTGCTTTCAAAAGCGAAGAACCTCGAAGTGCTGATCAAAGGCATTTCGGAATATCGTAAGACCGGCCTGACGCCAATGCCGGCTTACTATGCGATGCGAGCTCTGTATGTTACCACGCAGGGACGTTCCAACCCGGTTATCGGCAGCCTTGTTCAGCAGACCGGACGGCCGTGCAATCTGGGCGGCGCCGGCAGTTTGTTTGGCAATATTTCGCCACAGGATGTCGAGCAGATAACGAACACGATCCGGACGGACAGCTACTACCATTTTCCTCAGAGACTGCCAGACGCTTTGTGCGACCGCCTTGTGGAATTTGCGCTCACCACGAAGAGCAAGCCAACTCCGCCCCGACCGGAACTGCCGCCGGAGATGCTTTACGATCGCGCCGATCCGAAGGCCATCTCGTTCCATTTCAACGAGCAGTTTCTGTTCGATAATCCCGACATACAGGAGCTTGCAACGGACCCGACCTTTCTGTCGGTGGCCCGATCCTTCCTGGGCTGCCCGCCCGTGCTGGATCTGATGGCCATGTGGTGGAGCACCGCGTACTCGAAGGTGGCCAGCACCGAAATCGCACAGTTGTACCATTTCGATCTGGATCGGCTGAAGTTTCTGAAGTTCTTCATCTATCTGACGGACGTAACGATGGACAACGGCCCACACGTTTACGTGACGAAGTCGCATCGGCGGGACAAGAGGCCCAAGGAGCTGTGGCGCGATGGGCGAATTCCGGATGCGGATGTTGAAGCCGTCTTTCCGAAGGATGATATTATTAAGGTTTGCGCTCCTCGCGGCTCCGTGTTCGTCGGCGATACCACCGCGTTACACAAGGGCACCACGCTGGAGTCGGGCGATCGCCTGGTGCTGGAAATCGAATACTGCAGTAGCTTGTTCGGCGGCCCCTTCGCGCCTATTCATATTAAAAAGGACGCGAACCCGCGCCTGCTGGAACTGGTAAAGAGCTATCCGAATCACTGGTCCAAATTCATCTTAGATTAGATCTAGTTTGGCTGTCCAATGTGTCGGCAACGGAAAAGGATGGGCGGAATTATATGGTATTTGACGGATTTTCGGACTCCACGGTACTAATCACGGGCGGAACCGGCTCGCTTGGAAAGAAGCTTGTCCAGGTACTGCTCGAGAAGCAGCCGCCGAAAAAGCTGATAATCTTCAGCCGGGACGAGTTGAAGCAGTTCGAGATGCAGCAGAGTTACGGCTCCAAGCAGTACCCTTGCATGCGGTATTTCATCGGAGACGTGCGCGATCGCAACCGTCTTTATAGGGCGTTCGATGGCGTGGATTATGTCATCCATGCCGCCGCGCTCAAGCAGGTGCCGGCCGCCGAATACAATCCAATGGAAGCCATCAACACCAACGTTCTCGGGGCTGCCAACGTGATCGATGCCGCGATCGACCGCAATGTCAAGCGCGTGATTGCACTGAGCACGGACAAGGCGGCCAACCCCATCAACCTGTATGGGGCGACGAAGCTGTGCTCGGACAAGCTATTCGTCGCCGGCAACAGCTATGCGGGCGGGCACTCCACGCGGCTAAGCGTCGTTCGCTACGGCAACGTGGTCGGCAGCAGGGGAAGCGTAGTGCCGTTCTTCCTCAAGATGCGTGAAACGGGACGCCTGCCGATTACGGACGACCGCATGACGCGCTTCTGGATCACCCTGGATCAGGGCGCGAACTTCGTTCTCAAGAGCCTGGAGCGGATGGAGGGCGGCGAGGTCTACGTTCCGAAGATCCCGAGTATGGGGATCATGGATTTAGCGAAGGCTGTCGCGCCCGATTGCCCCACCGAGATCGTGGGAATTCGGCCGGGCGAGAAGCTCCACGAAGTGATGATCACGGAAGACGATGCCAGGAACACCCTCGAATATAGCGACCATTATGCGATTTTGCCGTCGCATGACGAGATGGACATCCCCGGTTACCAATCGCGTACCGGCGGGACGCCGTGCACGGAGGGATTTCGATACAGCAGCGACACGAATCCCAACTGGCTTTCGCTCGCTGAACTGCGTGAGATGATCGGCATGGGTGATGGACAAACGACTAGCTGAGCTGGCCATTAACGGTGGCGCGCCCGTTCGCGCGCGGAACCTGCCCTACGGTCGCCAGTCGATCGATGACGAGGACATCGCCGCGGTCACGGCGGTACTCCGCTCCGACTGGCTGACGACGGGGCCAAACGTCGCTGAGTTCGAGAAGGCGTTCGCCGCATTCGTCGGCGCAGCCGAGGCGGTCGCCGTCAGCAATGGGACCGCCGCGCTGCATGCGGCCATGTACGCGCTCGACATCGGACCGAACGACGAGGTTATCGTGCCCACGCTGACGTTCGCAGCCAGCGCGAACTGCGTGGTCTACCAGGGCGGAACTCCCGTTCTCGTCGACGTCGAGCCCGACACGCTGCTGATCGACCCCGCTAAGGTTGAGGCGGCGATCACGCCCCGAACGAAGGCCGTTATCGCCGTCGATTATGGCGGCCAGCCGTGCGACTACGAGGCGCTGCGGGATGTGTGCGGCCGTCACAATATCGCCCTCATAGCCGATGCCTGCCACGCCCTTGGAGGCAGCTACAAAGGCACGAAAATCGGCTCCGTTGCGGACATGACCGCCTTTAGCCTGCACCCGGTCAAGCAGATTACGACAGGAGAGGGCGGGGTCATCACCACGCAGGATGCGGAGTTCGCACGGCGCATGCGCGTGTTTCGCAATCACGGCATAACGACCGACCATCGCCAGCGGGAAGCGCAAGGCTCGTGGTTCTACGAGATGGTGGACCTGGGGTACAATTACCGGCTGACGGACTTTCAGTGCGCGCTTGGCATCAGCCAGCTTCGTAAACTGCCGGATTGGATCGTGCGAAGGCGCGAAATCGCCGGGCAGTACGATGCGCTGCTCTGCGAAATCCCCGGGTGCGCTCCACTGGCCGTGCGCCCGGATTCGGTCCATGCCTACCATCTCTACGTGATCCAGTTGGATCTAGCGCGGCTTTCCGGGGATCGCGCGGCGATTTTCAGCGCGCTGCGCGCCGAAGGCATCGGGGTGAACGTTCACTATATCCCGGTTCATCAGCATCCGTTCTACCGCGCGCGATTCGGCACGGCTCCGGGTGACTGCCCTGCCGCCGAGGCCGCCTACGAGCGGATATTGTCCCTCCCGATGTTTCCCGATATGGCCGATTCGGATGTTAGGGACACAGTCGACGCGCTCGCCAAGGTGTTGGCGGCTTACGCTTGCTCGTAGTTGTGCATCGGGACGATGTCGATTTTTCAATCAAGACTTAGAATTTGCCTGGATGGGGTGATAAGCGTATGATCCGCTACTGTACGAAGTGTATTATGCCGGAGACCAAGCCCGACTTGAGCTTCGACAGCGAAGGAGTTTGCAGCGCCTGTCGAAGTTACGAGCGGCGGGAGGAGGTCGACTGGGATCAGCGCCGGATCGATCTGCAGGCGATCCTGGAAAAGTATCGCTCTAAAGACGGCAGCAACTACGACTGCGTAATTCCGGTGAGCGGCGGCAAGGACAGCACCTATCAGGTAATACGGATGCTGGAGCTTGGCATGAACCCGCTCTGCGTCACGTCCACGACCTGCCAGTTGTCCGAGATCGGCCGTCGAAATATCGAGAATCTAAAGAAGCAGGGCGTCGATTATGTCGAGGTGACTACCAATCCGGTGGTCCGCCGCAAGTTAAACCGGCTGGCGCTCACGGAGGTCGGCGATATTTCGTGGCCGGAGCATGTGACGATCTTTACGATCCCGCCCCGCATCGCGGTCCAGTTCAATGTTCCCTTGCTTGTCTGGGGAGAAAACCCTCAGAACGAATACGGTGGCCCCGCCGCCGCTGCCGAGCACAACGGCCTCACGCGCCGCTGGCTGGAGGAGTTCGGCGGGCTGCTCGGGCTTCGCGTCTCCGACCTGATCGGGCAGGAGGGCATCGAGCGCAAGAACCTTATCCAGTTTACCTATCCCACGGACGAGGACCTTCAGCGAGTCGGCGTCACCGGGCTATTCCTGGGCTACTACATACCGTGGGACGGTTACGCCAACGCGCTCATCTCTCAGGGCTACGGCCTGGAGAC
>JAYTEU010000478.1:0-7618 GCA_043734985.1 Chthonomonadaceae bacterium | reverse complement strand
TAGCGACGCGTACGGTGAACGAGGCAAGCGTACGGATCTGATTAGACGAAAACCTGAAAAGGCGATTACGCGGTGCGCGCTTGGCTCCTGGATCGGCTGCATCGGGCAGGATGCGGATGCCGCTTTCGCGAGCCTGCCGGATGAGCGCAGACTCCGAACGGCTTCGGGCGCGCTCGCGTGGTTCGGCGGCGACGCAGAAAAGCAGATACTGTTCCGCCGGCCGGACGGCTCGATCTCGGCGGCGATCGGCGACGCAGTCGAGGCGGGCTGCTCTGCCAAGATTTCGCCCGATGGTTCTACGGTCCAGCTTGCGTGCGATCCGTTCGGCCTCCACGGGATTTTCACGACTTTCGTCCGAGATTCGTTCTGGTTTGCCTCGGATTTCGACTTGCTGCGGCAGTATGCGCGAATACCGGATACCATCCGCCCGGACGCACTCCACGCCTATCTCTGTTTTTCTTATGTGCCTGCTCCAACCACAATTCTCGCCGGGTTCGATGCGCTGCCTGCCGGATATTGCTCGCACCTGACACTGCGACCAAGAGGATCACAAGGCGCGCCTGCCCACTCAGACGGTAGCCCGATTTTAGTTGCGCACACTGAAGACACGGCCCGGGACGATGTTGCGAAGGTCGGTGGAGGTATAACGGAATCCGCCCACGAGACGAACTGGCGGGAGCATCCGCCGGCTTTGCGGGATGAATCGGCAGCGGTTACGGAACTGACTGCGCTTCTGCGCAGATCGGTCGCGCCCCGACTTGGCTCCGAGCGTGAGGTAGGCGTTTTCCTATCCGGCGGTCTGGACAGCAGTCTCGTTGCAGCGCTGCTGGTAGACGCCGGCGCGCGGCTCAAGCTTTTCACGCTGGATTTCGGGCCGCCATTTAATTCCGAGGTGGCGATGGCGCAGCGCGTTGCGGCTCACTTGAAGCAGCCGCTATCGGTCGTTCCGGCGGGCGCTCGTGAGATCGAAAGGGCGCTTAGACCGACAGCGGCGGCAATGGAGCAGCCGTTCGGCGATGCGGTAACAGTTCCGCTCTTCCTGCTTGGCCAGGCTGCGGCGAGGCAGGTAGGGGTGGTGTTCAACGGGGAGTTCGGCGATCAGTTATTCGGAGGCTGGGCGAACAAGCCCATGATCGCGGCGGAGCTATATGCCGGGCCGGACTACCGCCGGGACAAAGCGTATCTTGCGACCTTTCACCGGTTCCATGGGCTGACCGACGGGCTTTACACACCGGCGATGCGCAGGATGATCGGCGACTCGGACGCGGCGGAGTGGGTCCGGCCGGCGCTGGAGGCGGACGCCTTTCGAAGCCTGATCCACCGCCTTCGGGCTGCCAACCTACGGCTTAAGGGCGCGCAAAACATCGGTCCGCGCGCCCGACAGTTGGCGGAGGCATGCGGCCTTCGGATGCGCGCTCCGTTCTGCGACCGCGACCTGGCCGATTGGACGTTCACCTGCCCGCCGGAGTGGTTCCTGCAGGGCGCCTGTGAAAAATACCTTCTGAAGCGGGCCGCGGAAGCCTACCTGCCGGCAGATGTCGTGTGGCAGGAGAAGCGCGGCATGGGTGTTCCCGCCACTGAGTGGTGCCTTGGCGGCCTGCGCGGCGCGATCCGAAAGACGCTCGATCCGCGGCGGCTCAAGCGCGATGGCTGGTTCACCCCGGAGGCAGTCCGGGAGTTGTGCCATGGCTGCGACCATCCCGGAGAGTTCCGCACCCGGCGACTCGGGGAGAAGCTCTGGACGCTGCTGATGCTGCATGTCTGGCTGGATGAACACGCATAGGATTGTGCATGGGCGCACCTATCACTTCGCGACACTGAACGGCCGATCCATCGGGAATGGAGAATTAACGGATGAAGTGTATCCATTGCAGTACGGAAAATACCTACAAGGACCGAAAGTCGGGGAGCTCGCCGCGCTGCAAGAAGTGCCATCATCCGTTTGCGTTCGAGCCGAAGACGGATGCGCTGACGATCAGCGATACGCTGTTCGAGAAGGCGATCAAGGACGTTTCCGCGGACGGGACGCTTGCGTTCTCGGCGAAGCAGTTGTGGTACGAAGTCAATCGGCGTCTTTTGGCCCGCAAGACGCTCTCCTGCGGCGCTCCGGTACTGATCCTGGCATTGATCGGCGCAGGGCTGATCGCCGGTAATAGGCACGCCGGGATCGGCCTGCTTGGAATGTTCACGCTAATAGCGGTCGCGGCAGTGGCTCCGAAAAGGCCTAAAAAGCCCACAGGGCCTCGCTACCCTATGATGCCGTTCGAGACTTTCGAGCGGACTTATCTGAACAAGTGGATAGCTGTACATGGCGCTATTCCTAAGCTGCTGGTTCCAGCCTCCAGAAAGGTGAACGTACCGTGGGCGGGCTATGCTCCCGATGGCTCGCAGTTGGCGGGGCACGGAGGCACGCCGGACGCCGCCGCGTATAGCTTCGACCGCGCGTTGATCACCGATCACGCGGATATCGCCGAGATGCTGGTCGCCAACCACTTTCACTTCGAGAACAACTGCGCGATCTTGAGCGTGGACGGCTATCCCGGCGGCACCACGGACACTATCAAGACCATGCTCAACCGCAATCCTAACTTGAAGGTATTTGCCCTGCACAACGCTACCATCGCGGGATGCGTAATGGCGCGAATGATGCGACAAAATAACTGGTTCCCGAACCCATCCGTGCGGATCATCGATCTCGGACTGCGCCCTCTGCACGTTATCAAGGGGAGCCTCATCGCGGAACAGCGCTCGCCGGTCAAGTTTCCGGTCGGTCAGACCAGCACATCGCTTTCGCCCGAAGAGATCGCGTGGCTGGAGCTGGGAAATACCGCGGAGCTGCACGCCCTGCGGCCTAACAAGCTGATGCGCGCCATCTACCAGGGATTTGCCCGCGCCGGTCAAACGGATAACGCACAGGTCGACGACGACGGCATCATACTAGTGGACAGCGGCCCTTCGATCTGGATATACGACAGCGGGATGGACGTATATGCCTCAGACAGCTTCGGTTAAATGGCAGGACCAACGACAGGAAGGCCAATCGGAAGAACAGAGTTATGAATTCACTCTTCCGCCGAAAACCAGTAAGGCCGGAGCAGTTCAGGCCGGGCGCGTTTTGCGGGGTATGGGGCGTGCCGGAACCCGGGGAGGCACTGCGGCGGCTGGGCGTGGAGCCGGTATGGCAGGAAGGCCGCGCGGCATTCGGCGGCGCGCCGGTATGGGAGGATCGCACCGGCGAGATCGTCCTCAGCGGCGATATCTACCTTGCAAACGCGGCTGAACTGCGCGCGAGCGCCGATTCACCGGAGGCCGAACCCGGCGAATTGCTGGCGGACCTAATCCGATGCCACGGGCGGGATGCGGGCCTGCACGCGCTGGGAATGTTCGCGGGAGCCGCCTACGACCGGCGCAGCGGCGAGCTGATTTTGTTTCGGGACGGGCCGGGGGCGCGCACGCTCTACTATGCGGGCGATGGACGCGATGCCTGCTGGTTCGCCGCCCGCCTGCATATCCTTCGACGCTGCCCCGCCGTATCGCGGACGATCTCGCTCCCCGCCCTCCAGCACTACCTCACCTGCGCCTTCGTGCCCGGCGAGCAGACGCTCTGGCACGATGTGCGTGAACTCGCTCCCGGGACTGTTCGCGCGCTTCCGGGCGGCGCCTCGCACACCTTTTGGGAGCCGCGCGAAGGCGACTGGGACCCGGAGGAGCCGCCGGAATCGTGCGCGCAACGACTCCGTCCCCTCCTCGAAGACGCCGTTAGCCGCGTACTGCCCGCCTCGGGTCCCGTCGGCGTGTTCCTCTCCGGCGGTCTGGACAGCAGCCTTGTCGCGGCTCTCGCAAAGCGGCAATCGACCGGACCCGTACACACGTTCGCGGTGCATTTCGGCTCGGAGCATCGCAATGAGTTGGAGTTCTCCAGCATGGTAGCCGCGCACTGCGGAACGCGCCACCATATCTTGGAACTGCCCGGCAAGCTTATCCGCGAGCATCTGTTTGAAAGCGTCGCGCTGCTGGACGACCCAATCGGCGATCCGCTTACAACCCCCAACCTGCTGCTGGCCCGCGCGGCATCTCAGGAGACAAATGTCGTATTGAATGGCGAAGGCGGCGATCCCTGTTTCGGCGGTCCAAAGAACCTGCCCATGATCCTCCACAACCTCTACGGGCAATCGGAGGCGTGCGAATCGGCCTACCTCCGCTCCTTCCAGAAGTGTTACGACGACCTGCCGCGATTGCTGACGCCGGACGTCAAAGCGGCCCTTAAGGACAGCCATCCGGAGACGCTCTTCACGCCCTTTTTCGACCCGAACCATATGCGCTCCTATCTGAACCGGCTCATGTGGCTCAATGTACGGCTCAAGGGAGCGGACCACATATTGACGAAGGTCAGCAACCTCTCGACCGCTGTCGGGCTCCTCGCCCACTCGCCGCTGTTCGACCGTCGGATTGTGGATATGAGCTTTGCGATCCCGCCCGACTACAAACTGACCGGAGTAACGGAGAAGGCGATCCTGAAGCGCGCCGTCGCCGACCTGCTGCCGGAGGCAATTCTGACGCGGCCTAAGAGCGGCATGTTGGTTCCCGTACAGTCCTGGTTTCGCAAGGAGCTGAAATCGTTTGCACGCGCCCACCTGCTCGATCGTCGCGCCCGCACCCAGCCCTATTTCAACCAGGCGGTCGTGCGGGAGTGGCTGGATTACGAGGGCTGCCTCTTCCCGCGACACGGTGTCAAGCTCTGGCTTCTACTTACGCTGGAGTTGTGGCTGCGCGCTCAGGAGGGATGAATTGGTGAGAGGGTGATTGGGCGAGCGGGTGAGGTTTTGGCTGGGAGAGGGCGCGTTCTGCGATGGGTAGGGCTGCCGATTTCGGGCGCTTGAATATGGCATTGGGGTGATGAAAGGGTGAGTTGATGACTGCCGTAATCCCTGGTTCGACTTTTGTGCCGATTGAGGTCTCGGCCGGGCTGCTGCTCGATCTTGGCGACGATGTGTTCCCTAACCGCGTCTGTGGCTGGAACGGCGGGTCTATCGAGCTTTCGGACGGTGATACTCACTATGGCATAGCTACGTATGGGGAGGCGCGGCTCGATTTTGAGGGAGAGAACTACCGTCTGCGTGCAGGTATGTTCTTTGTAGCGCCCGGCGGCGGTCGCGTCGAGGGCGGCGGGTCCGGACTGATAATCTCGCGCCTTAACTATCGCGGGTTATGGCAGCTTGGGGGGCCGCTGGAGGACAAGGGGCGGCTGCGATATATCGACGGCTGCTCCGATACGCTCCTAGTGTGTCCGCCGCTCCTTGGCGAGCCGTGTCTGAACCATCTGCATATCCCGCCCCATACACTCCAATCTTCTCACACCCACCCGTCCACTCGGCTCGGCGTCATCCTGCGGGGCAGCGGGGAGTGCCGCACCCCGGAGGGGGGGTTTCCGCTTTCGCCGGGGATGGCCTGGTACATCCCGACCGGGTGCCTGCACGCTTTTACGACCGGCGAAGAAGCGCTCGACGTGATCGCCTGGCACCCCGACAGCGACTTCGGCCCCACCCACGACCATCACCCCATGGTTTCGCGCACCTTTGTCAACGGCGTCAGCGCTTCAGGACTGCCGGAGATCCGAACACGGGAAATCGCATAAAGCGCGTTAAGGTCGTGCTTGCGGCCGCGCGGCGAAAAAGCACGTGCGCTTGCAACCCATGGGCTGCATAGATAATGTCCTGGTTAAGAATATCTCGCCAGCTAATTCCAGATTTTCTAGAGAATATTCAAGAGGGTTGCAGGAAAAACGAACGGGCGGGCGCAACATAGAACTCGTTAAGTAAAACCATGAGGCCGGACTGTTTGCATCGAGGCGCGACTAAGCCCTCTGAGGTGTAATACCGGCGCCATTTCAACGCAAGGGAGCGTAATGCGATGATGTTTTCTGTATTGGACTCTGGTTCGCGCGCCGCAAAGTGGCGGCATCGGACACTTTTCGGCGGTCTGTTATCCGCGGCTTTGGCAATGAGTATGTTCGGATGTGAGGGAAGCAACTCCGCCAACTCTCGCGCGACCAATGTATTGTACACAGAGTCGAACGAGCCTACGGGCAATACGATCCTTGCATACCGCCGTGCGGCGGACGGATCGCTTTCGCTGCTTACGGGCAGCCCATTCGATCTTAAGGGTTTGGGCCTGGAGAATCCAACAGAGAACGTTGGACCTTCGGACGCCGACGATCAGTTTGCGATCAGCGCGGATCACAAACTGCTATTCGCAGTCAACTCCGGCAGCAATACCATTGCAGTGTTGAACATTGCATCGGATGGCACACTCAATCACATTGCGGGCTCTCCATTTCCATCCGGCGGAATCAATCCGATCAGCTTGGAACTCCTTGGCGACAAGTTGTACTGTGCTAACAAGAACGTGGCGGGCGTGGGTACACCGAACTACACCGTGTTCACCGTCGCGACGAACGGCGCCCTCTCCGCACCCACCGTGGTCGCAACCTCTCCTGCCGGCTCCTCCGCCGCGCAGATCCTTGCCGCACCAGATGGTAAGACAATGTTTACCAACGACTTCCTTGCGCCTGCGACGCCAGCCCCGGCGGGAAGCCTTCGGTCGTACGCAATTCAGTCTGACGGCAAGCTATCGCAAAACGGATCCGCGCTGACGTTGCCGGTAGTTGCGCCTGCCGGCACGCCCGCAAGCGCCGCGCCTCTGTATCTAGTGACGCAGGGCGTAACGGTCCACCCTTCCCAGCGGGTCTTCTATGCCTGCGGGCCGGTGTCCAGCAAGATAGGCGTTTATACGTACGATGCGAGCGGAGTTCTTTCGTTCAACTCATTCGCGCAGACCAGCGGGCTGCTTAGCTGTTGGCTGCTGATCAACCCGACCGGCTCTCGCATGTACGTTGTGTCGACCGGCGACAATAGCGTGTCGGTAATGAACATCTCCAATCCGCTGGCCCCTATCGAGATCCAGCGTCTCGCGCTTAAGGACATTGGACCGACCTTCTCGTTCGTTCCATTCCTGCCCAACGTCGGTTCAAGCACAGGTTCAGAAGAGGCGCTCGACCCATCCGGACAGTATCTCTACGTTGTTTCGCACCGTAATACCACCGACGCTACGTTCGCTGGAGGCAACCGGCTGCACGTACTCAAAATCGCAGGGGATGGCACGATAACCGAGCCGGGCCCGTCCGTAAACATGGGCACCTCCAACCGATCGAACGCCCAAGGCTTGCTGGTTCTATAATTAGCCGGTTCGCTCGCCGCGCTGAAGCGAATGAAGCGAATGAAGCGAATTGGCAACTTAGCGGCAAAACGGGATCCACAATTCAACCGCCGGTGGCCTTTCACAAAATAAAGGCCACCTATACTAAATTAGGAGAGCAATGAAGCGCTCACACGAATTAACGACCATCAGACGGTCCTGGCACGATAGCCTCGGTAAAGCTATCGGAATTGCCGGGATCGCCGTATTGGGTACGATCGGCCTCGCCGGCTGCACCGGCGACAGCAACTCCGATGCGCTCGCGCGCGCGATATTCGTCGGTACAAATCACAATAACACCACAAACTCATCCGAGCCCGCAAACCAGATTGCAATGTACAACCGTGCTCTGGACGGCAGTTTA
>JAYTEU010000477.1:0-4215 GCA_043734985.1 Chthonomonadaceae bacterium | reverse complement strand
CTTCCGGTCCCACGGACATCGCTTTCGGCTCCGGCCATCTGAACACGTTTCAGCTCGCGCAATCCCTGTCCACGGTAACGCCCCTGCTTTTCTGCGGCCTGGCCGTGGCGCTCGGGCTGCGTGCGGGCCTGTTCAATATTGGCGCGCAGGGTCAAATGACGGTCGGAGCGCTGGCCGCGGGGGCCTTCGGACTGATAGGTGCATCCGGCAGGGGCGGGCTTCCTCCGGCGCTTCACATACCGCTCACCATTCTGGTCGGCGCGCTGGCGGGCGGGCTCTGGGGAGGGCTGGCCGGCCAGCTCAAGGCATGGCGCGGCGTTCACGAAGTCATCTCCACGATCATGCTGAACTTCGTCGGCCTGAACTTCGCGAACTACATGGTCTCCCACAACCTGAAGGACCCTCATAGCCAGAACCTTCAGACCTCGCGCATGGCGGAATCGGCGCTGCTCTCGCCCATCGTGCCTCACAGCAACCTTACAATTGGTCTTGCTCTCGCGGCGCTGATGGCCGTCGGCACGGCGTTTCTTATTTCCCGCACGTCTCCGGGGTTCGCCATCCGCGCCGTGGGGCTGAGCAGCGAGGCAGCCGAGGCAGCCGGCATATCGACCGCGCGTACGCTCGTTCTAACCATGTTCCTTTCAGGCGCGCTCGCCGGCATTGCGGGGGCGATCGAGGTGATGGGCGTTCACCATCGCTATGTGGACGGCGTCGCCGGATCTTACGGTTTCGACGGCATTGCGGTTGCTCTGCTCGGGGGGCTGGGAGGCGGCGGCGCGATCCTGAGCGCGCTGTTCTTCGGCCTGCTTGCGAGCGGCAGCGATGCCATGCAATCGCTTACCTCCGTGCCCGCGCCGATATCCGTCGTGGTACAGGCTATCGTTATCATGTTTGTTGGAATTCGATACTTTGGCGGCGGGAGCCGACGGTCCGACAAAACCGCGCCGTCCGAACCTCCCGGCTCCAATTCCCCGCCGCCTGGCGTGCCGGTCGTAGAAAGGGGCGCCGATCCCAATGTTCGGTAGTGGGCATCAGCCAACCTGGCTCGTCGCTCTCCTCGTGGCGACACTCTTCAGCGCGACTCCGCTTATCCTAGCGGCAATGGCCGGGGTGATGTCGGAGCGCGCGGGTGTCGTGAACATCGCTCTGGAAGGTTTGATCCTCGCGGGCGCGTTCGCCGGAGTGTGGGCAGGACAGCGTTCGCCCGTTGCGGGACTGGCGGCGGCGCTTGTAGTGGGCGGAATGCTCGGCTTCCTGCACGCGTTTCTGACCCAGAAAACACGCATGAACCATGTGGTGAGCGGACTATCAATCACACTGCTGGCGGCAGGCGCAACGCGATTTCTGTTTCAGCGTGTGTTTCCGTCTACCGGTATCAGCATCGAGGGCATGCCGCGGGAGTACTTCGTATGCGCCGCGATCGTGCTCCCATTCGCGATCGCATTCGTGCTGAACCGCACCCGGTTCGGGCTTCGTCTGCGGGCCGTGGGAGAGAATCCGGAGAGCGCGCGCATGGCCGGGATCGCGCCGTTTCCATACCGGGCGGCGGCCGTTACGCTCTCGGGAGTGCTTGGAGCGCTCGCGGGCGCGTACCTTTCGATGGGCGAGGCGCATCAGTTTTCGCCCGGCATGTCCGCAGGCAAGGGATACATCGCCCTCGCCGCCGTCATCTTCGGCAAGTGGAGCCCCCTTGGCGCAATGCTCGGCGCGCTCTTCTTCGGTTTCTTCGATGCCCTTCAGAGCCAGCTCCAGATCAGCGGCGTGCATGTGGTTGGCCTGGGCGTCGAGTGGACGAGCCCCTATCTCCTGCAGTCCCTGCCCTACCTTATGACGATTATTGCGCTGGTTAGCGTCGTCGGCCGCGCAACGCCTCCGGCCGCGCTCGGCCGCGAAGAGGAGTGAAGTCGCGAGGACGCTATCCGCACGCCCAGAGGGCACCCGCGCAGATGAACGCGGATACTGTCATAATGTCATTGGGAATCGGCTTCTGACAAACTTCCGATAAACTTCCGATAAACTTCCGATAACCGATAGGATCGTGTGCGATCCGCGGTTAGAGAGAACGGTATCTGTATGAAACTTTCGCACTGGCTACTCACCATGACGACTGCCGTCGTTTTGTCCGGCATCACGGGAACTTTGTATGCACAGGGCAAGGCGACTGCACCAAAGGACTATCCCGTTTCGCCGGTGCCGTTTACGGATGTGCATTTTTCCGATGCGTTCTGGCTGCCGAAGATCGAGACGAACCGCAAGGTCACCATTCCGTTCGCCTTCCAGAAGTGCGAGGAGACCGGGCGGGTGGCGAACTTGGAGCGTGCCGCGAAGGTGCTGAAGGGCGATACGTCCGATCGAAAACTGCCGGGTTATCCCTTCGACGACACGGACATCTACAAGGTTATCGAAGGCGCCTCGTATGCGCTGAGCGTCCAGCCGGACCCGCAGCTCGACACCTACCTCGATGGGCTGATCGGCAAGATCGCGGCGGCACAGGAGCCGGACGGGTACCTCTACCCGGCGCGAACTATCGACCCGGAGCGGCCTCATGCCTGGGCGGGAACGGCGCGCTGGCAGTTGGAGGAGGTGGACAGCCACGAGCTTTACGAGCTGGGCCATCTCTACGAAGCGGCCGTTGCGCACTACCAGGCGACGGGCAAGCGCTCGCTGCTGAACATTGCCCTGAAGACCGCGGACCTGCTGGACAAGACCTTCGGACCGGGCAAGCGGGCGATCTGGCCGGGCCACCAGATCACGGAGATGGGACTGGTCAAGCTCTACCGGGTGACGGGCGAAGAGCGGTACCTGAAGCTGGCGAAGTTCCTGCTCGATTCGCGCGGTCCCAACTCGGGGCCTGGCAGCGGGCGAGAGTACAACCAATCGCATAAGAAAATCGTCGATCAGACCGAGGCTGTGGGCCATGCGGTGCGCGCGGCCTACATGTACTCAGGCATCGCGGACGTCGCCGCGCTTACCGGCGATGCGGCCTACATCAAGGCGATCGACTCGATCTGGGAGAACGTCGTCGGGAAGAAGCTGTACATCACGGGCGGAATCGGCGCGACCGGCGCGGGCGAAGCGTTCGGACGGAACTACGAGCTTCCCAATATGAGCGCCTACTGCGAGACGTGTGCCGCGATAGGCAACGACTACTGGAATCAGCGGCTCTTCCTGCTGCATGCGGACGCCCGCTATATAGATGTGATGGAGCGCACGCTCTACAATGGGCTTATCTCGGGCGTCTCGCTCGACGGCAAGTCTTTCTTCTATCCCAACCCGCTTGAATCCGTCGGCCAGCACCAGCGCAGCCCGTGGTTCGGCGTGGCCTGCTGCCCGGGCAATATGACGCGCTTTATCGCCTCCGTTCCGGGCTACGTATATGCCAGGCAGGGCGATAGGGTCTTTGTGAATCTCTATGTAGGCAGTACGGCGCAGATCAAACTGGCGAGCGGGCGCAAGGTACAGATCGTTCAGGAGACACGCTATCCCTGGAACGGCGACGTCAAGCTGACGGTCAATCCCGGCCGGAACGGCCGGTTCGCGCTGTGTGTCCGCATCCCGGGCTGGGCCAGAAACGAGGCGGCGCCCGGCGATCTCTACCGATTCGCCGACAAGGTCGACGCTCCGGTCGCACTGAGCGTTAACGGCAAGTCCGTGCCGCTTTCGCTGGAGAAGGGTTATGTGAACCTGGACCGCTCCTGGAAGCGCGGCGACACCGTTAAGCTCTCGCTTCCGATGCCGATCCGGCGGATCGCCGCGAACGACGCGGTGGAAGCGGATCGCGGCAGAATTGCTCTCCAGCGCGGACCGCTGGTGTACTGTGCGGAGGGGCCGGACAATGCAGGCGGCCGTGTGCGCAACCTGATGCTCGCCGACACCGAGCCGCTCAAGGCGGAGTTCAAGCCGGACCTGCTGCGGGGTGTCGAAGTGATCGAGGGCCGCGCGCTGAGCCTCACGCGGGACGGCAAGGGCGGCGTGACGAAGAGCGAGCAGCCGTTCACCGCCATCCCGTACTACGCCTGGGCTAATCGCGGCCGGGGCGAGATGCAGGTCTGGATTGCCAACACCGAGGCGAGCGCGCGTCCCCTGCCCTATCCGACTTTGGCCTCAACGAGCCGAGTGCGCACCTCCGGCGGACAGAATCCGCGCGCCATCAACGACCAGGCGGACCCGCTCTCCTCCGGCGACGAGTCGAACCCCTTCTTCCATTGGTGGCCG
>JAYTEU010000476.1:0-2135 GCA_043734985.1 Chthonomonadaceae bacterium | reverse complement strand
CCTTCCGGCGCGCGCTGGCAATCGATCCGGACCAGTACGCCGCGCATTTCCAATTGAAACGCTGCTACGAGGTCCTCCAGCGCGTTCCCGAGGCCCGCACGGAAGACTCGATAACGCGCACTATGTCCGAAGACCGCGCGGCAGCCCGCCTGGTCCCGCCCTACCTCGCGAAACATCCCAACGCCGCGCAGCCCTTTCCGGTGCATGAGCTGCGGTAAATGCGGGCAGTCGGCAACATACAGGAAGCAAGATGGAAATCACCTACCGAGCCGGCAATCCGGGCGCGCTCTGGAGCGCGGGGCTTCAGCAAGTCTATATGTTTCACGGAGAAGAGGACCGGCTAAAAGAGGAGGCGGTGGCGGCGCTTACCGCGCACGTCGTCGATGCCGATTACGCCGATTTCGACCGCGAGGCCCTCAGCGCCGATAGCGTCGATGCCTCGGCGATCCTGGCCGCCGCCGGGCAGGCGCCGTTCGGGTCGGACCGCAGGCTCGTCATCGTCAATGGGCTGGAGGCGTGGCGCGAGCGCGGCAAGACCGCGGAGGCCGAGCGGCTGACCGAGGGCTTCGCCCGGCTGCCTGCAACCTGCTGCATCGCGCTGATCGTGAAGGCCGGGGACGACGAAGGGCGGCGCAAGACCGTGCTCACCATCAAGGCCGACAACGCCGTCAAAAAGCTCGGCATGATGGTCAACTGCCAGGCGCTCAAGGGCGAGAGCCTCACTGCGTGGGTGGTCGAGCGCGTCCGGCGCGAAGGCAAGCGCATCGCCCCGGACGCAGTCGAGTCACTGGTACACACTGTCGGAGCCGAGATGCGCCCGCTGGAGATGGAGATTTCTAAGCTGGTCGCCTACGTCGGAGAGCGCGACGCGATCGCGGCGCGCGACGTGAGCCTGATCGTCGCCGCCAGTCCCGAAGACGTGATGTTCACCGCCATCGACGCGATCTGCCGCCGCCAGCCGGACCGCGCGCTCCTGCTGCTCGCGGAGCTGCATCGGTACGATCCAAAGCCCCAGGCCGTCGCAGGCAAGCTGCTCGCCCTCCTGGCCCGCCAGTACCGCATGCTCTGGCAGGCCAAGTTCCTCGCCGAACAGCGCGTCTCTCCCCGCGACGTGCGCAATCTTCCGCCGGAGATTGCCGCCGAGCTGCCCACCGAATCCAACATCGCCCAGCTCGCCTTTAAGGCAAGCGATCTCTTCGCCCTCTCGAAAACCTACACCTGGCCCGCCCTGACGAACGCCTTTGAAAAGCTGCTCCTCTGCGACCTCGCCAACAAAGGCGGCGTCACCGACGACACCGGCAGCTTCGGCTCCGACCCCGCCGGTAACCTCCAGCTCCTGGTCCTCGAACTGACCGGAACGGTGCAGGCGGCGAAATAGATGCCTACTCACTCCGGCGAGTTCCGCGACTACAGTCTGTCTTGACGGTCGAGTTCAATTGCAGCATAATATCTTGTTCAGCGGCTGTAATATCCGCGAAAGGAGTGAACACGATGCAACCTCAGATTTACCGGCACTGGCAGGATCTACATCGGCGAGCAGTTCGAGGCGAAACGCTCTCCCATGCGGAGCAGGAAGCCTATGAGATCGGGTGCCGTGAGCTTGATGCCGAAGAATCGATGGATGGCAGCGTGGACAAGATGCGCCAGCTTCGCGAACAGATTAGCTCGGCCACACTTGAACCGCGGGAACTACAGGAACGGGAAGCGGAGTTAGACGCTCGTATTGCGACTTTGGAGGCAAATCTGGATGCGAGAACGCGCCAACTACTCGGCATTGGAAACTGAACGGAATGGCTCACCCTCGTCTTCAGATTGTTCGTGAACGTTATTCTAACTGTTGTGGTTACTGCGGAGTTTCGGAAACAGACGCAGGCGGCGAACTGACGGTCGACCATTTCCGTCCGCTCTCCGCGGGAGGCGACGACAGCGACGACAATCTTGTTTACGCGTGTATCCGCTGCAATCAGTACAAAGGCATTCTGCTTCCGGAACTGACTGGTCGATCTCAGTCGGTGTTCAGATCCACCGTTACATAGTGTTCTACTATCGGAAACGGTTCGTAGAATGAATGGAGCAGCGCCTTCCACTCCTGGTAGTCTGGAGAGCCGCGAAATCCAACCGTGTGATCCTCAGAT
>JAYTEU010000475.1:0-11287 GCA_043734985.1 Chthonomonadaceae bacterium | reverse complement strand
AGCCTGGGCTTCATCAGCACGCCCTGATTTGCAATGGCTCCATACGCCATCGCCAGGTGGAGCGGCGTGGTGGTGATCGCCTGTCCGAAGGCTACGCGGGCCGCCTGCGCGGAGTACTGTTTCCGTTCCGGCACCGGCATTCTGCCCCGCTGCTCCATCGGCAGAAACGTGTTCAGTTTTGTGCCAAGCCCGAATTGACTCGCCGACTCGTACAGGTTCGGGAGGCCGAGTTTCATGCCGATCTGCGCCGTGCAGACGTTGCACGATACCCGCAGGATGTCTTCGGGACGCAGGTCGCCGTGAACCTCGCTGTGCGAGTCGTGAATGGTGCGATTATTGACCCGCAGTCCACCGCCACAATGGAAATAGGAGTTCGCGCTGATGAGCCCTCGGTCGATTGCGGATGCTATCGCCAGAGTTTTAAAAGTCGATCCTGGCTCATACACTCGGCAGGCGTTGCGATCGAGCTGATAATCTCCCATATTGATGTTCCGGCCGGTTGGCCATTGGTTCTCGCCGTTCGGGTCGAACGTCGGCAGACTCACCATCGCCAGTATGTCGCCGGTAGCCGGGTCCACTACGACCGCCTCGGCGCCGTTGGGATGGTACTTCGCGAACGCCGTTTCAAGCTCGTCTCGAACGATCTTTTGAATGCTTGTATCGATAGCCAGGTGAACGTCCGCGCCATCGCGCGGCAGCTCGGTTCGCGTCTCGGTTCCTGGAATCTGGCGTCCGCGAGCATCGCGCTCCGTCACGAGATAACCCGGGTGCCTGTCAAGCCAGTGGTTGCAGGTCAATTCCAGCCCGCTGATCGGCTTGTTGTAATCGTTCACGTAACCTACTACTTGAAGCCCGCTATCCCCTAACATATAGGTACGGCGCGAATTGTCTTCCAGCCAGAAGCCGTTAAGCTTGACTCGTTTGGCCGTGACCTGGGCCACCGTATCGGCATCCACGTTACGGCGTATCAATGCAAAGCGCGCAGACTGAAGGATAGTAACCATACCCTTGTGTTTCTTCGTCGCAATCCACAGTGGGTACTCGTCGCGAGCGCGCTGCACGGACGCCGCCACCTCGGATTCCGGACATCGAAGAATGCCGGCCAACAGCCCAACGCTTTTTTTGAGATGACGCTCCTGGTCGGCGGCCCGGCGCGAGTCGCTCGGCGGAGTTGCGAAGAGAGAGGGATCGAACCCGATGTTCGCAGTCGCGATGCTGAGCGCGCAGGGTGCGCCGGTTCGATCAAAGATAGATCCACGCCTCGCCGGAAGCGGTATCTTACCGGTCCGCCTGCCGATCGCCATCGTGCGTATGGCGGACCCGCGGATGCCCTGAAGGTAGACCAGTCGCCCCACTAAGCCGGAATAGCCCAGCAGCACGCATCCAAATACGAGACGTGCGCGGTTTCTTAAAATATCTGTTCTGTCCATGCTTCGAACGGCCATAATCGCCTGCTGCTTTCCTACCGGGGTTGCGGCCCTACGGAATTGTGATTGCGTCCCGATCCGTCCGACGGATCATTTTGAGTTCGGCAGCCACCCTTGCAACATTCGTGTCCGTTTCAACCATGGCGCGCTTAAGCGCAATCTCTTCGCTTCGCTGCTTCGCGACCTTCAACTGCGCATTCAGCGTGCTGCGGCGGTTGATCTCCTGCGTCTGGCAGATGCGCCCGTACAACGACAAAACGCCAAGCGCCAGCAGCAGTCCGGAGGCCGCAACCAGCAGCGCCATCCATGCCTGATATTCTCGACGCCGCGATTTCGGGATAGCCCTCTCGCGCGGAGGAGATGCCGGTTCCGGCCTCAGGGCCGGAGCTGAGGAGCGCGAGTGCGGAATAACCAATCGTTGCCGTTGTGCCGTGACCATGTTTCAAGCTCCCAAAACCAGGATCGAAGACTAGACGTTCTGCCTGAAGCATCAGAATGCGCCTTTGGTAACTCGCTCGATCAAACGGAGCACGCGGCACGGCTGCTCGGCAATACAACACACGTCCTGATATGTCACAATAGTACGAGAGTAATCCGGTTAGATGCGCGTCCTCAGAGTATTCGCTTCAGCGCCCGAAGTTTGGCGCTGCGAGCACGCGGGTTTCGAGTTGTTTCGGCCACAGTGGCAGTTACAGGTTTACGTGTCAGCAGTTCTGCAATCGCGGTATCCTCTCGCGGCATCAGAGCCGCGGGTGACGAACCCGGCGCGGATGGCGTGCGGCCCGCCCATGCTGCAAAGAGCTGCTTAACAATTCGATCTTCCAATGAGTGGTAGCTAATGACCACCAGGCGGCCGCCCGGCGCCAATCGATCCATTACGGCCTGTAGACCGGAGCGAAGCTGGCCCAGCTCATCGTTTACGGCAATACGCAGCGCTTGAAAACTGCGAGTCGCCACATGGATGTCCCTCGGCCAAGCCGCCCTTGGAATGCTTTGTTCGACTAAAGCGGCGAACTGCGCCGTGGTTTCAAGCGGCTCGCCCTTTTTGCGCCGATCGACGATTCGCTGCGCGATACGCCGGGACCACTTTTCGTCGCCGAACTCCCAAAGGATTCGAGCGATCTCGCCTTCGTCCGCCATAGCCAGGATACCGGCTGCGGTCGGGCGAGATTCATCGGATGCGTCCATGCGCATATCCAACAGCTCATCCCTCCGGAAGGAAAAACCGCGCTCCGTATCCAGTTGGTGGGACGATACGCCGAGGTCGAAAATTGCACCGTCGAACCTGATAGTCTCGGCGCCATCCTGGGCGGCAAGCGCGGCGTCACTATCGCCGAATTCCGTATGAATGAGTTGTGTTCGGATCGATGAGAAGGCTGCCAGCCGATCGCGAGCTGCCTCTATCGCCTCGCGATCTCGATCCAATCCGAAAAGCGCTCCGCCCGGCGATATCCGCTCCGCCAGTGCCGCGCTATGGCCTCCGCCACCCAGAGTGGCGTCGAGCATCACCGCGCCGGGCTGAGGCTTCAAAAACGAGATAACCTCATCGAGCAGTACCGGTATGTGATAGGCGCCTGCTCCGTCCGGCAGCGATCTGTCCGTCAAGCCTGTCAGGCTCCCGAAGCCGATGGCGTATCGCCGGATGGGCTGGCGGCTTCCCCAGTGCGCAGGCGACCGCTGGCAAGAGTTGTTGTATTGGTATTGACCGAGCCTTTGTACGCTTCCCAGGCGCCATGGCTCCACAACTCGAGCTTGTCGCCCATGCCGATGATGATAACCGTCTCGTTTTCCATCCTGCCGAACTCCGCCCAATTGCGCAGAGCCTTGGGGAGCGTGAGGCGGTACTGCTGATCGAGACTGCCGACATCGCCATCATAGAAGAGTCTCTGCAGCATCTGCTTGTCTGCATTGGCTTCGTCGAGTACCGTACTGCTCTTCAGCTCATCTTCCCACTGCTCGAACAACGGCATTGGGTAGATGCGCAAACAGGGCCCCGGGCCCGTCACGAGCATGAACTCGTCACCTAGGGTTGCCCGGAATTTCTGGGGAATTATCACGCGGCCCTTGTCGTCCAGGCTATGTTCGCTGCGCCCTCGCATGCGAGGAAGAGAGTTCGCCATCAGTTGTCGACCACCAGAAACCAAAAGCTTAGTTTCAGGATATATTGAGGAATGGGATATACCCCACTTTTACCCCCCAGTTACCCCTTTACCGGACTGTACTTGCCCCACAGTCAACAGTATAAACGCACAGAGTGGTTGTGTCAAGGGTCGAAAACCTCTTCGACCCTCTTTTTTGAATTAGTTTTTTCAAAGTCTCAGCCAGCTATTCTCGACCCAAACTAGTTCGAACAGATACGTGTCTACGGGATCACTACGACAGGAAAGTGAACCGCGATAATTCAAAACAAGCTGACATTACAAACGTAAGTTTATTATTGATTTTTATTTCGGTCTATTTTTACCGACGTGTCTTCGGTCCCTCGCGTTAAGCCTGGGCTGCATGCTTAATCCAGACGCCGCACATCCAAAAGCGAAGCGGCCCGATGTCACCAAATCTCTCTCTAAGCAGCCCTGCGTTGAACGGTCGTAGATTGTGTTTCGCCGGATTGTGCCCCGCACCCAGAGGGTACCCGGCACTGGGCGAGAAGCGCCCCCGAGCGACACCGTTCACGACATCGCAGTCAGAAACTACGAGCCAACTCTGCATGGCTGCTTAGTTATGGCGGAGTGCGTTCAACTTGAGCCGTCTCTCTTGACAACAGCTCGCACGGTCCTATATAATTCGTGGGTGAGCGGAGAGGTGAAGGTGTAGATAGTCGGTAGTAGATAGAGAATGCTGCATAGGGCGCGAGCGGCCAAGCAGTTTAGATTCTCGAATGCGCCACTAGCACAACGACTGGTGGCGCTATGCACGTTTGGGCCGACCGCCGACAGCGGGTGCCCCCTGGGCGTGCCGACCGCCGATGCCATCTGGACGTGCCAACTGCCGACTGCGGGTGCCCTCTGGGCGTGCCGACTGCCGACTGCCAAAGTTATAGCCCGGATACGCAAAGCGCACCGGGCTTCAGCAGGCGAGTCAGACGGTTTGCCGTTCATGACCCGTAGGCTAAAACAGGCTAAGCCGCCTGCTCACCTCGTTGACTATAATCCATGCTAGTCACCACCTCCTTCTTTGTCTGCTTCTATTATCGCAGGAAGGAGGAGGGAAGTCAAGCCTTTTCTCAGCACCGAAAGTAGGCACGCACATTGGAGATACGCGAACTGCGGGCAGACGAGCGCGAAGCCGCATTCTATCTCGGCAGCCAGGCATTTATGAACGGCAGCCGCGATATGAGCCGCATGGATCATCCGGACCGGCTTCCTCGGAAGACGTTCGGAGTCTGGGACTCGGCGGGCCTGCAGGCCATGGTCGGCGTAATCGAGTACCAGATACATCTTGGCGCGGAGGCGACCGTGCCCATGGGCGGCATCGCGGCAGTCGCGTGCCTTCCGGCGAGTCGCGGGAAGGGTTACGCAGGTCAGTGCCTCAAATACGCGCTGGAACAGATGCGCGAATCAGGTCAGGCGGTTTCCACGCTGTTCCCTTTCAGTTTCGACTATTACGATCGCTTCGGCTGGGCATGGGTAGGAGTCCAGCGCACTTACGAGGTGAAGACGCGCGCGCTGAAGGCCGCCCCGGAGACGGAAGACGCGCGCGCCGCGACGGAGTCCGACCGGCCGGCAATCGCGATGGCATACACGGAGTTCGCGAAGCGATATCGCGGCGCGCTCGTGCGGAACGAGAAGCTCTGGAACCAGGTTCTGAACAATGGCGACAAGGAGTATCGCTATACCTACCTCTACGAAAAGGCAGGACAAGTGGAGGGATACCTTACCTATAAGGGAGGCAACCGGGAGGGCACGAAGCTGCGCGAATTCATTGCCCTAACTCCCCGCGCACGGCGAGCGC
Organism: Chthonomonadaceae bacterium; assembly: GCA_043734985.1. GTDB lineage: Bacteria > Armatimonadota > Chthonomonadetes > Chthonomonadales > Chthonomonadaceae > DATGJU01. Next base: position 5,909 of record JAYTEU010000475.1, on the reverse strand, counting down.
TCCTCGGCCTCCTGCGACGGCACGAAATGCAGATCGAAAAGTTCACCTGGGATGCGCCCTCCGATGACCCACTCTGGTCCACGCTGATGCACTGGGACCTCACGACCAAGGCCGAACCCACGACTCAGGCGCGGATTGTCGATATCCCAACGGCGATCGCCGCATGGAGGCCGGATCCCGGTGCGTCCGGAAGAACCGTGCTGCAAGTGCAGGACAGCTGCGCGCCATGGAACCAGGGAACCTGGCAAATCGAATTCGCGGATGGCGAATCCAGGGCGGTCCGTACGGACTCCGCCGCGCAGATTTCGCTGGACATACGTGCCCTCTCACAGGCCTACTTCGGCATGCCGACTGTTTCAGAGCTCCGCGCCGCGGACAAATTGACGATCCACGACGAGTCAGGTTACCGCGCGCTTAAGGATCTGTTCGCAGGACCGCCGACCTGGATGAGCGATAGTTTTTAGGCAATCGGCAATCGGCAGTCGGCAGTCGGCAGTCGGAGAAACCGATCGAGCACGGCGGCCGTTCAAATTGCCGCAATCGGCTTTTGCCCGCTCTATCCGAGCGTCAAGTACTCGAATTCCGATTGCCGATTGCCGACTGCCGACTGCCGATTGCCCAATGACTAACCTAACTCGCTACGCAAAAACCGCGGCCATGGCCGCGACCGGCATTGTGGGCGATAGTCCGCTGTTCGTGATTGACTATCTGGTGCGGTTCATGCGGGTCGCGCTTATGCTGGCGATCTGGAGGACGCTCTTTGCGGCCAAGGCGGACGTGTCCGGCCTGCCGCTCTCGGCGGTGCTTACTTATGCGCTGATTTCAGAGGTGTTTGCCGAGCCGCTGAGCGGCATCACGAGCCTGACGGAGGCGTTCTGGAACGGCACGATCACGGCGCGGTTCCTGCGTCCGATGAATCTATTCGGGCAGTTTGCAGCAGAGTCCGGCGGAATATGGGCGTTCAACTTTGCCCTGTTCTCGACGCCTCTGCTGCTTTGCGCGCCCATACTCGGCGTGAACCCACTGCCCGCCGGCCCAATCGCCGCCGCGCTCTTTGTTGTCAGCCTGGCGCTGGCAATCAGCGTCGGGCTTGCCATCGACTATATTGCCGGGGGCATCGCCGTCGGGCTCGAACTTTCGCCATGGATACTCGAACGCACGCGGCGCGCGGTCGGAGGTCTTCTCTCAGGCGCGATCATTCCGTTCACGCTTATGCCCTGGAACCTGGGCCGCGTACTGGAGTGGACGCCGTTTGCCGCACTCGCATCGGCTCCGCTTCAGATATACATCGGCAGGGGAGAGCCCGTTCGGCTGCTTGCGATGCAGGCATTCTGGGCGGTCGTCCTCTGGCCGGTAGCGACCCGAACCTGGAGCGTGATGCGGGAGAAGATGGTCTCCTACGGCGGCTGACTTACGATCGCGCTTCTCAATCGAAAGCCGGAAAACAACTCTCGTATGCCTTCCGTATCTTCAGCCACCAATAAGATTTCGCGCTTGGTTCGCCTCTGGTCCCTCTATGCGCGCATGGATGCGCTGTGGATCACCCGCGACATGAAGATGTTCCTAACGTGGTCTATTTCCGACACGCTGTTCAACATCGGCGGGCTGCTCGGCATGCTTCTTCTTGCGCAGCGCTTCGCCGGAATAGGCGCATGGACGAAGGTACACGTTCTGTTCCTGCTGAGCTATTCCGCCGTCTGCGGAGGCTTGCTCGAAATGTTCTTCGGCTTTAACGTTTCGCACATCAGCCGACGAATTGGGCGGGGCCAATTGGATCACCTGTTCGTTCAGCCGCAGCCGCTCTGGATGGCGCTGATCACCGAGGGCTTCTGCCCGTTTTCCGGTTTCGTCGTGGTCGCTCCCGGTCTATGCTTGATGGCATGGACGCTGCCAAGGCTCGGAGTACATTTGACCTTCACCTGGTTTCTCGCGCTATTATTGAATATGGCCGCCTCCACGGTTATTACGCTGAGCTTCCAGTTCGTCTGGGGGAGCATCGCGTTCTGGGCCCCACGCGCCGCCGAAGAGATAAACACCTCGACTTCCAGACTGCTGCATGAACTGAGACCTTTTCCTCTCGACGGCCTGGGGCCGGCGCTTACGGCGGGGCTGCTCGGCGTGCTTCCGTCCGGATTCCTCGGATGGGTGCCGAGCCGAGTTTTGACGGGGCTAGACACGCGGCCGTTGAGCCTGTGGATCACGCCGGTCGCGGCGATCGGTTTTGCGCTGATTGCCGTTTCCGTTTTCCAAAAGGGGTTGACACACTATGGCCGGACCGGATCGCAGCGCTACCTCCCGCACGGACATCGCGGTTGACTTTCGCTCAGTCAGCAAAACGTTTCACCAGCGGCAGCGGTCCGAAAAGCTCTCCGACATCTTCCGCAATCTACTGCGGCCGGAGTTCCGAGACGTAACTGCCCTGCGCGGCATCGATCTTCAGATCGGGCGTGGCGAGATCGTCGCCTATGCCGGACCGAACGGCGCCGGAAAGAGCACCACCGTCAAGATCGCATCCGGGATGCTTTCCCCGGACAGCGGAACGGTACGGGTTTTGGGAATGGACCCGGTTCGCCAGCGCGAGACGTACATGCACCGAATTGGGGTCGTCTTCGGGCAGCGCACCGAACTGTGGATGGACCACACCGTTGCGGCAAGCTATGAGTGGAAGCGCGTGGTTTGGGACATTCCGCAGGAGAGATTCGATCGGATGATCGGGTTTGTGCGTGAGGTGCTTGCACTCGGAGAGTTCTACAATACGCTTGTGCGCGAGCTAAGCCTGGGCCAGCGCATGCGTGCCGACCTCGGCATGGCGCTGCTGCACGAGCCGGAGATCCTGTTCCTCGACGAGCCGTCCCTCGGTCTCGACGTGCTGGCAAAGCGGTCCATGCTCGAATTCATCACTGGCCTTAACCGCGACCGACAGGTCACGGTAATGGTGACCAGCCACGACATGAACGAACTGGAGCAGCTCGCGGGCCGCATCGTGATGATCCATCGCGGCGAGATCGCGTTTGACGGCGATTTTGCCCGCCTACGCCGCGAGTTTGCCGACCGGCGCGTTCTGCGCATCGATACCGATCGGGCGCTCGCGCCTGATCTGCCCGGAGCCACGCTGGTGTCGACAGTCGGATTCCGCCACGAATACGCCTTCGACGCGGGTGAGACCGGCATCGGCGACCTGTTAGCTGCCGCAGCCACCCAGAGCAAGCTACTCGACGTCGAGACGCACCGAGCGCCCATTGATGACATCATCGCGGACATTTACGTTCGATGGCAGGCGTTGGGAAATCGGCAGTAGGCAATTGCTATGGTGGCGTGGGCTGGCCGAAGAGGCGCTGGAAGAGATAGCGCAACGCCAATCCTAAGCCTATCGAGAGCATCAGGCCGATGGTGCAACTTGCTATTGCCGCGCCGACGCAGCCGAAACCCTTTCTCGCCACCTGCCGAAACTGCAGCGCCTGAATCCTGCGCACAGCTAACGCTGCAAAGGCGCTGGGAGCCAGCCAGTCCGGGGTATGGAACTCACTGATAAGGGCGGAGGGGCGTTTTGACCACCAGGGCAGGTCCGGGTCCGAGACTTCTTCGCGTTCGCGAACTTCTTTATCGGCGGGATGGCTATCGGATGGAAGCGGTGGGACTATGGGCGGCGATGGCTCGGAACTTTGGGAATGCGCGGCGCCGTACCACCAGGGTTCCGGCTCCGAGATAGGCGGCAACGTATCAACCAGTCGCTTGAAGTCGGGTGTCCCGGCCGGTGTGCCGTCGCAGGCGCGCGCGATACGGTCCGCAAGTGTCTTGACTGCGGGGTCGGGACTGCGGCGCAGCTGTTGAAAGAGCAGTGAATGCCCGGGCGATTTGAAATCCGTCGCCGAAAACAGCAGGTTCTCCCCTGTGTCGAACTTGCCCCAGAGGCCCGGCTCTGCTATGAGCGCACGGAGGGCGGTATAGATCACCAGGGCGGAGAAGCTGTCCAGGTTCTCGTCGAAATCCGCGGCGGACCGAAGCGGGTGCTGGTAATTTGAGTGGCCAAGTTCGTTGCTCGGCAGTCCTCTCATGGCCGGGACGTACATACCATCGTAATCTACCAGCCGAAGCCGCTCCTCGGGAGTCACAAGCACGTTGCCATGCTGCAGATCGCAGTGAGCTATACGGCTCTGCCTCAGTCGATCCACGAGGCCGCTCCACTGGAGCGCGATGCTTCGCAGTTTCGCTGCGTCGTGCAGGTGGTTCGACACATAGGTCTGGAGAGTTATCCCCTCCACCCAGTCCATCTTGACGACTGGAAACCACTGCCCCCTTACTCGAATCCCCTGCGTCAAATAGGCGAACTCCACTAACCCCGGTACGGAGAGTCCGGTCAGATACCGGCTCAGCGCCGCGTACCGCTTTTGATCGGCTCCCTGCCGCAGAAAGCACCGAACGGCCCACTTCTCAGACGCACAGTGTATCTGATAGACGCTGGCGAAGTTGCCGGAGGCGACTCGAGGCAGTCCTATCTTGTTGACCGCAGCGCCGCCTGCCTTCAGCTCCGCATCCTGAAAACAGGTCGTGGGATTCTGAATCGCGTCCTGATAGTCGGATGCGGGAGGCCAGTTCATTCCTGCGAATCCGTCTCGGGATCGATTGCGAGATTGAAGGACCTACCCCCCCACACCCGCACGCGGGTACCCGCTTCCCTAATGCGCTCACTCCGTTCGCAGGGAAGGGGGAGCTTGGATTCCGCAGATTCCTCCACTTCCAATGGAGTATCGGATTGGCTATCGGGCTTGGTTTCGTGCGGCCACTCCGAATCGGCGGGCATCACGAATCGTACTAAGGTCACATCGTCGTTGCGCATCGTGTGCGATTCGCGCAGGCGTGTCATCAATTCTACAAAGGCGGCGTGAGATCGCAGGTCACAGAGCGTTTCCCACGGCCGCCTGCCCGCTTCCACTTCGCCCAGAATCCAGTGCGAAAGGGCATCCGTTGCAAACAGGAAGATGTCGCCCGGCAGGCAGTCGCCCTCCTGGACGGCGATGGCGTCCCAAACGCGTTCGTTGTTTGCAGGGTTAGAGGAGAGCAGAACGGGCCTGCTGTTAAACTGCTCCGCCCGATCGATAGGAAACGCGACATGGAGCGCACTATCGCGGACCTGGAACACGCAGCTATCGCCGATGGCCATTGCTCGCCAGCGCTGTGTTCCACGAGCGGATCGCGCCTCGTCCGTGCCGGAACCGTCGACCGAATCAATGTGAAATGCCAGAAGGGCGGCGAATGCGCCCGATCTCGCCTTGTCCTCGGCAAACCAGGGGAGACGGTCCCACGCAATGGACGCGTGCCACGCCTTTTGCAACGGCCCGACCTTTCGGCGAACTTCCATCGCGATTGCCGTCAGATCACTCCCGGCTTGGCGATAGTCTTCACCATCGACCGCCTGCAAAGTCGCCTCATTGTCCGCAATCTCTACCGTGGGCACCTGTTCGGACGAGGTGGAAACTGGGCCGGGTCGCGCCTCAGTCGGTGTTGCGTCGATCGAGGTGAACCCCTGAACCAGCGCCTCGGCCCAGGCCCGGGCGAAAGACGACTCGGTCGCGCCGTCCGCGATTGCGACGCAATTCTCGCCGATAGCGAAGGCATCTTCATAATCGGCATCGGCGTTTCCGGCCTTCGGCAGCCGAAATGCGTGCGCCTTTCCACTCACGGCATCGCTCCCGTCACCGTAGATTGCTCGGCCGGGTACCGATGTCCAGAAAGCGTATCAGGTCGACCAGGTCCGCGTTAAAGGCAAAGCCTCTCGCGCCCTGGCCGATACCATACCCCTCGCTCTGCGCTGCCGCGCTCATGTTATCAGGAAGTGGACTGGAAAGCGCAAACAGCTTGCGCGCCCAGTCGTCCGGCAAGCCGGAGTCCGAATTGGCGAACACGATCGG
>JAYTEU010000474.1:0-2960 GCA_043734985.1 Chthonomonadaceae bacterium | reverse complement strand
TGTTATACAGGACAGGCGATGTTTCTACTCCTTATTAAGGTCAGGGTCGCGGGCATTCTCAATATGGTCCAGGAGCAGTTTCGCCGGTCCGCCTGGGTTGCATCGGGGATGGCCTCTTTGGGCACCGTTCTCTTCGTGGCGATTCTGTTCGGCTTCCAGTTCCTGTTTCGCATTGCGGGCGAGATGTCGCTGCTGCGCGAGATGCTGTACCAGGTGTTCTATTTTCTCTTCCTGTTTCTGCTGGCAGGCTCCACGCCGTTCGTTGCGTCGACACTGCTGCACTCGTCCGATTACAGCCTGCTCTTTTCCGCGCCGATTCCCGCACGATCCGTGCTTGCCGCCAAACTGGTGGACGCTACGGTGACCAATTCGCTCCAGTTCATGGTGCTGGGCGTGCCGGTGCTGGTCGCGGGCGCGCTTGCTTTGCCGCTAAACTTTGTCGGCTGGCTGATCCTGCCGCTTCTCATCGTCCTGTTCGTGCTTGTGCCCGCCCTCTTCACGGCGTTGGGGCTGCTGCTGCTGCTTGCGGCTCTCGGCGCTCCCAGGCTGCGAGCCGCGATCACATTGCTCAATGCCGTGCTTGCGAGCGTGGCCTGCATCACGATCGTCCTGGAATCGCCGCATCTGCCCGTGCATCCCGGCATGGACCCGTTTGCCGCGGTTTCAACGGAGCTCGGCCGTTCGTCGCCCGCCGCGCATATCGTGCCGTCCGCGTGGTTCGTGGATGTTCTGACCGGGCTGGCCGGCGCGCACGGTTCTGGGGGCGCGTTGGCGATGGTCGCGGTTTTGAAGATAGGCGCGCTGGTGGTTTTCTTATGGGTCTGCTGTATCGCACTGGGCAGCCGCTTGATCTCCGCGGCGAACCTTGCGGAGGCGGGGAGCACGCGCATCGCCTCCAACGATTCCGAGGTATCGGGCGGGCTGAGTTCCAGCCCGCTCGGCGCGCTGCTTCGCAAGGATTGGAAGTACCTGAAGCGTGACAGTATCTTGATGTCTCAGCTCTGCATGCCGCTGATCCTGTTCGCCGTTCCGTTCATTCTCACCCTTCAGGACCCTTCGCGCAAGCAGTATGGCGAGACGTACTATTTCGCCGCCGCGATCGTGGGGGTGATTCTGTTCATGCAAACGAGCATACTTTCGCTCTCCTCCGTGGGCCTTGAGAGCCGCGCCTACTGGATCGTTATGACGGCTCCGGTGACAGCCGAGAAGCTGCTCGCCGCAAAATTCCTGTTGAGCACGCTCTTTTCCGCCGCGGTCGGAGTCACCCTCACGCTGATAGCCGCGCTGCTCTTCGGCGCGGGCATTGCAGCGGCTGCGATCGAGGTCGGCTTTGTCATCGTCTCCGCCGCTGCGCTGAGCGGGCTCGGGGTCGGGCTGGCCGCTGCGTTTCCACGTTTCATCTACGAGAATCCGGCCCATCGGGTGAGTGTGTGGGCGCTGGTGCTCGGGTTTTTCGCTTCGACCGCTTACATAATGGTTTCCGGTATCCTGTTTGCGGCCGCCTGGGTCGTCGCGTCGAACCTGCCGCCTGGAAGCGCGACCATCGCAGCTTATGGCGTCGCGACATTCTTCTATCTTGTGATCAGCGCCTGTGCGATCTGGGCGCCGATTTCGCTTGGCGCGCGGCGAATCCAGGGTTACCAATGGGAGCATTAGACGATTTGACCGAAACTGGGAAGGCGAAGGACACAGAAAGTGAGAGCGGGTCGGGCGGAGCCGGAAGTGAGATCGGCTCCGGCAGAGTGGAGAATTCCGGAAACTGGAAGCATTGGCTCGCCGCGAGTATCGTCGTCGCGGTGACGCTGGCGATCGTTCTGCCGCCGCTTTTCGCCTGGCAGTCGGAAAATCAGCAGAAGGCGTTGAGCCTTTCGAATATGCGGCGAGTTGCGACAGGATGTCTTCTCTATATGCAGGATTGGGATGAGCGAATACCGCCGCCCGTCCAGCGAGCTCCCGACGGATTTGTCATCACTTGGCCGCGCCTGGTTCGCCCCTATGTGCTTTTGGACGAAGCTTTCAGTAATCCTTCGAACCCGGTAAAGCCGTTTTCAGTTCGGCCGCTCCTGACCGACCCCGCCGATCACCACGCGATCGACACCTCGTATGCGCTCAACCATCGGTTCTGGGGAGAGTTTGGGCCGGGCCCATTTCCAGTAGGAAACCTGGAGATACCGGAGCAGACGGCGCTGCTCGTAGAAGCGGGAAGAATGGCGGCCGACCCCAGGCATCCTCAACTTGCAAATACACACAACGGCGGGCTTGCAGTCGATCTTTACACGGATACTACCGATCGGGTCGGAGGATTGTCGCCGTTCCCATCGACGCACGGCGGCCAGATCGGGATGGTTGCTGCGGATGGGCATGGTTTGACGGCGCGCGCCCTGTTCTACGGGCCCAACGACGGCCCGCACGACAAGAAACTCGGGCGAATCGGAGACGCCGTGTATAACTGGAACGGGGGACATCCCAACGGCGAGACGGATAAGCCCGCCTGCGAATAAACGGGTCGAGACACTCTACTTCCCAAACTTCCACCACGCGCTTTTCTTCTTGTGGCTGTGGACTTTCGCTTTCCACAGTTTGCGTACTTCGCCAAAAACCCTTGTGGCCATGTACAGTCCGGACAGCGCGGTTCCTACGCCGAGAGCCTGGCTCGCTGCCGCCTTGCCGGACAGGGCTGCTTGCCCCATGGTCTGGGACACACGCGTTTCAATGATATCCAGGGTTTCCGATGCGTGCCCCATGGTGTCGGCCGCCAGGTCGCCCAAATCCTGCACTTGATTCCTGGTGTCGTCGAGAAGTGGCAGTATCTGACTGAGAATGCGCATCAGCACAAATCCTGAAAATAGGAGCAAGGCAGTCGCGCAGACGAAGGCTCCGAGTGATATCCAAAACCAGGCGAGCGGCATTCTTCCTCCCCTTTCCCGATCCAATCGGGCTCTTGACCCATGGACGCGGAC
>JAYTEU010000473.1:0-3985 GCA_043734985.1 Chthonomonadaceae bacterium | reverse complement strand
CGACCACCTGGGCGGATTACGCGATTGACCTCTTCTACTGGAACACCGTGTACCATGAGGGCCAGGTGAACTACATCCAGGTTCTCTACGGAGATATGTCGTAGCCTGCGTTTAGTTGCCGCCAGTTTCGACGAGGCTCGATCCCAGTGCATAGGACGCTGCCTCGTCGAGACTCATTGCCTGTCCCAATTTCCAATAGGCAGCAAGCGTCTCCTGTGGAAGCGCCTGCTGCAAGTTCGCCATCCTCTCGTGATCCAGGGTCACTTCGCGGTGATCCTGGGGAAGCAGGAGGGATTCCCTCAGTCTCGCCGCCGCGCCGCAGAGTTTTGCCGCGCGGCAGGCGAGAACTAGCGCCTCGGCAGAATTCTCACGCGCCACCGATAGCGATAGCGAAGCCAAACTCTCAATCACCTCGATTATTTCGCGCTTGCTGCCCAACTCCAGCCAGCCCCGCAGACCCTGAAGCATCAGCTCCTCCGCGGCTTTGAAGTCGCCCAGGGCTCCGACCACTTGCCCAAGACAACAACGCGCATTGGTTATGCCCGGCCGATTGTTATGCTCCTCATGGATGCTCAAAACTTCGGCGTGCAGTAGGCGTGCCTTTTCTAAATCTCCCTGAGCGTAGGCGATATTAGCAAGGTTGGTCATCGGCGTTGCCATCTTCACGCGATTGGCAAACTGCCGGTATAGCGAAAGGCTCTCCTCCAGGCACTCCGCGGCCCTGGCGAAATCATCCAGTTGGTGATAGAGGAGACCGAGATTGTTCAGCGCATTGGCGGTATTATTGTGGTCGTTTGCATCGCGATATATTTGAAGGCACTCTTCAGTACACTCCGCTGCACGGACAAATTCCGCTTTGTGGCGGAGCGCCAGTCCCAGGCAGAGCAGGGAGTTCGCCATGGCCTGCCGTGAATTGTTCTCCCTTCGGATGGAGACTGCTTCCTCGATACGATCGATCGCCTGCCCGAGATCCCCCTGGACGAAGGCCATGACTCCTGCCTGCTGGAGGGCGTAGGCCCTTGGCTCGGTCCGATTGTGTTTATCTACTCGCTCCAGCGCTCGGCTCAGCCAGGTGCGCGCTTCGCTGAAATATCCCTGCGGCAGCCAGAAATTATTCAACTCCGCGCTCAGCAAGAGCGCCTGGGCGGGATCGTCCGACTCCTCCACGCTCCACCGCAGCGCCACGCGCATGTTGTCGTGCTCCTGCTCCAGACGGCGTACAGCCTCCTGCTGCCCCTGCCCCCAGAGTTCGGGTTTCGATGCGACCATCACCTCAAGGAAGTAGGCATAGTGCCTCTCATGGACCGATTTCCACTCGTCGCCGGCGCGCAGCTTTTCTGCCGCGTATTCGCGAATTGTCTCCAACAAGTGGTAGCGGATAGCATGCTCGTTCGTCTGCGCGACCACCAGCGATCGGTCCACAAGCGCAGAGAGCAGGTCGAGGACATCCGGCTGCACCTGCGAGCTCTCGGAGGACATCGGCCTGCTTTTCGAAGTTCCGACGCCATCGGGAGCTTCGACTTTTGCGCTATCGTTCGCCGCGATAGGCGGTGCGACAATTTGATTTTCAGCTTGGAGGTGCGCGCTGTCCGCCTTCGATGGAACATTTGCGACGATCTGCTCGGCGGCTTCGAGTGACCACCCACCGGCAAAAACCGCCACGCGATTGAGGAGAAGCTGCTCGCTCTTTGACAGTAGGTTGTACGACCAATCGACGGACGCTCGCAGTGTCTGATGGTGCGGCAAGCCACTGCGATTTCCGCGATTGAGGAGGTTGAACCGATCGTCCAGCCGCTTTACGATATCGCGAATGGATAGCACATTGATACGGGCCGCAGTCAGCTCAAGCGCCAGCGGGATTCCATCCAGTCGTCGGCATATCTGCGCCACAAGATGTCCGTTCCCGGCCGTCAGGGTGAAACCCGCCGAAACGGCGCTGGCCCGCTCGACAAACAGGCGGACGGAGTCGTATTCCATGAGGATATCTGCTAGGTACTCGTCGGCGTCCGAGATGATGTGGGCGCGCAGCGGAGAGGGAGGCGTTTCCAGAGCGGGTACCGGCAGCGCCGTCTCACCCACGACACCTAAAATTTGGCGGCTCGTCGTGAGAATGCGAAGGTTCGGGCAGGATTGGAGCAGTTGGGTGCATAGCTTGGAAGTGCTCTCTATCAGGTGTTCACAATTGTCGAGGACTAGCAGACCCGAACGGGACCCGATCCGGCGCGAAATCGACTCTTCCGGAGGCAGTTCCTTCTGCTCCGCGATGCCTAGCCCCTTCGCGACCGCCAGCGCTACGTGCATTGCCTCCCTCACCGGAGCGAGCTCGATATACCAGACGCTATCGGCATAACCGAGGCACACATCGATCGCGACACGCGTCTTGCCGACGCCGCCGGTACCGGTCAGAGTAACCAGGCGCGCTCGGGAGAGACTGCCGATCACCTCGCGCACCAGCTCCTTGCGTCCCACCAGGGCCGTGATCGGCGTGGGAATCAGGCTCGCGGACAGGGGCGTACACACCGTGGCGGCGGGCCGGCTCTGAGCCTGTCCCTCTCTGTCGCGAGATCCGGCGGAGTTGTCTCTTGCCGCACCGCCGCCAACATGCGACTTGGCGCGCGCTTCGTGCCGATCGGTTTTCTTCGGCTTCGCCGTGCGGAGCCGTTCGTAGTGCGAGACCGTTTGCGGGTCTGGCTCGCTGTTTACCTCCTGGTGGAGTATCAGCCGAAGGTCGCGGTACGCGCGGGACATCGCGCCGAGATTGCCGTCATCGACCAGCGCCTGCATCAGGGTGCGGTGCGCGGATTCTCGCAGCGGGTCCTGCTTTACGAGTTTCCGCAGAAATGGCAATGCAGAGGCGGGATCGTCACGCTCCATTGCCCGCTCGGCCAGAATCTCCAGACAGTTGAGATAGGACTGCTCCCTTGCCTGACGCTCCGGCAGTATCCAGTCTTCGTCGCAGCCCTCCAGCAACGGGCCGCGATAGAGCCAGACTGCCTGCTCCAGCACCTCCGTTGTGCCGTTTTGCACGGCCCGGTCGAACGCTATCAGGTCGACGTCCGCGCCATCCAGGTCGAGCAGCAGCGTGCGGGAGGTCGGCGACTGCAATCTACCGGCTTCGCTGCCTAGCCCGCGCTTTACAAGATAGGTGTTCTGCCGGACGTAGCTTAGCGCCTGGGTTTCCAGCGTATCCGGCCACAGAGTACCGGCGAGCCACTCCCGCGAGACCTCTTTCCCATTTCGCAGCGCCAGTAGCGCGAGCAGCCAGTTCTCCTTGCGCGAGTGGCGACGCCCCAACGACTGGCCGTTCACTTGCACGTCGAACGGACCAAGAAGCGAAATTTTGAGGCCCACAGTGTTTGCGACGGTTGCTAACATTTCACGTGAATTACTCGCGTCCAATATTTACCGCCTACTTCGGAGGCTTCAGAAGTCCCAGGGAGCCGAGCCAATCGCCGAACCGCTCGATCCAGGTGTCCACGGGAAGACCACGCTTGTTCATTCCGAAACCGTGCCCACCTTTGGAATAGACGTGCAGTTCGACGGGCTTATCGGCTGCCTTCCACTCGGAATAGAGTTTTGCGCTGCCAAGTGAGGCTCCCTTGTCATCGTTGGCGACCAGAATGAAGAGAGGAGGAGCGTCGGCCGGAACAGGCGCGCCGCCGGTGCCGCCTCCATAGATCGGCGCGGCGAAGTTCGGACGGCTTTCGGCGTCGTGCTCCATCACTACGCCCATGGTGACGGCCCCTCCCGCCGAAAAACCCATTATGCCGATGCGGTCCGGCGCGATCCCCCATTCGGCAGCATGCTGCCGAACAGCTTTCATTGCCTGGCGGCCGTCCTCGGCTGCCAATCCGGGGATTTCCCGCCGCTCCTGAACCTCCCTGGGAGTCAGTTCAGGCGCTCCGGGCCGTCCCAACAGCCGCGCGGTGCGTTTCTGGAACTCTTCCTCAGTCGCGCCGGTGTCGATCAGGCGGTATTTGAGTAC
>JAYTEU010000472.1:0-7719 GCA_043734985.1 Chthonomonadaceae bacterium | reverse complement strand
ATGGCGGACGATCGGGATAAGCCTTCAGGCGGTTTGTGGAATCGGCTGCGGAATAAGGCCTCGGATATGGTTGCACGGCCGGGAGCGGCGCTGGTTCGGGGCAAAATCGCCGCGCGCGATGTGTTCGACGACTCCGGCAAGCTACTGGTGGGCGCGGGCAGGGAGATCGACGACACCGTCATTGAGAAAGCAACGGCAGCCGGACAGATGCCCGCGATAATGGCCGCCGCCGCCGCCGCGCAAGGCCAGGACATCCGCGAGAAATTGCAGGGTGGGTACGGACGCACGACGGAGGGTCAGGAGCGTCGCAACCTCGCGGATTCCGACGACTATATCGAGGCTCGCCGGTACATTCGATCTATCGCCGGCGTCGAAGTCACGGACATTCGCGGGAATGTGCTGGTACCGGCGGGCAAGGCGATAGAGGATGAGGATGTTCGCCGCGTGCGCGAGGCGGGCCAGCTTGCCGCGCTTATCTACTCCGCGCAGCAGTCCAGCCAGCCGCCCATTCAAGTGGAACCGGGTACTAGGCCGGCGGAACCGGGTCATCTGCCGCCGCGCCGCCGCACCGCTGTCCCCCTCGGTGAAACGTTCGACGAGTGATCCGGAAGCTAGGCTGCCGGCATAATCGGAAATGTCACTTCGACGCGCGCCCCGCCGTCGTTCGCAAAGAGAATGTGTCCCTGTAGGTCGTGGCGCGCCAGCGTATCCACCAGAGCCAGGCCCAGATTGGCGTCGTTTGCCGCATCGAAATTTGGAGGAAAACCGGGGCCGTTGTCGCTTACTCGAAGCCGGGCGACTGGGCCTGTAACTTTCATTACGATTCGCGCCTCGGTCGCTCCGTGCTTGCCGGAGTTCAGCAGGAGCTCGTTGGTGATCAGCGCAACTGCGGTCGCCTGTTTGACCACCAGGGCGACCTCCTCCGATTCGAGCTGTACGGACAGACCGATCGGCAGGGCGGTCAGATCTACCAGCCTTCGCAGCAGTTGGTCGCCCCGTACCTGATCCGACCGCAGCTCATGGCTGAAAAAATCGTGAACCGCGGCGACCGCTCGCACCTGGTGGACAATCTCCTCCAGCGCTGATTTTGGCACCAGGTCTCCCGGCTCCTGGATCTTCATGTCGATAAGGGCGCCGATCACCTGTAGGTTGTTCTTGATACGGTGATTGCTCTCCTTGACCGCGACCTCCAGTTCACCCGAAACTTCCCGCTCGCGCGCCCACGTCAGTTGAAGGGTGCGCACATTCGTCCAGGCAAGAAACGCCAGCGCGAAACAGACGATCGCCATGGGCGTTACTACCGTTATCTGCGCCGTATTGAGCCACTCCAGCCTCCTGCGCAGCATTTCCTCCTGGCGCGCGGCGCTTGTTCGAGCGCTCGCAAGGGCGGCCAATCCGCTCCGAAAGCTCTTCTCCTCCTGCTCGAAAGTTGCCGCGCCGCCCGGGTCCCGGTTCCCGGTATAGCGCACGAGATAGGTATTGATCCAGCGTGTGATTTTCTCGGCGCCCGTGTGCCAGCTCTCCTTGGCGGAAGGGCTTAATGGCTCCAACACTTCGGTTTTGGAGATCGCCGCCCGCCAGACCACCGTTAGATTCCGGTACTCGGTGTCGGCCACGTACTGCCCTTGCGCCGCGCCGGGCACCATGTAACGATGCATTAGGAAGGTATCGGATTTTCGGGCGACCTCCATGGCGTCGTTGATCGCCAGGCGGCTTCGCTCAAGCTGGTCGATGCGCCCATACTCACGCTGAAGGCGGATTCCTACCGCTATCGGCACCAGGAAAAGGGCCGCCAGCCCCACAAGGGTCATGGCCAGCCCGGCGCGCGCAAGGTTATATTGGCTACGATCGTGCATCTAAATGGTCCTGCCGGCAAGGGTGCAGACCGAAGCGCCGCCTTAAGCAGCGCAGTTTCGTTCGTCCCACCAGCGCCGCAGAGTATCGCGCGCGCCTGCCTTGTCGCCCTCCGCAAGGCGACCCTCGATAACTTCGTTGGTAAGGAAATCCTTTGCGTCTCGAAGATGAGGGCCTGGTTCGACGCAGAGGACTTCCATTATTTCGGTCCCATTTAGGGGGCTCGTTATACGCAATACGTTAGACGATGCATTCAGGCGATCGGTGCACTCGCGAAGCAAACTTAGCAAATCCTCGTATTCCAACGGGAGCTCTATCGCGGACCGATCGCAGCGCGTCAGTACGAATAGGTCGTCGAGGTAGGCGCCGCAGTCCCGTATGAGCCGTTTCACGGTCGCGTCGGTCCACTCCTTGCGGTACTCGCCAAGTCGCATGTGCAGCGTCACGAATGCAGTCACGTCGCGGATCTCCTCGTTCGAGAACTTCAGGCGCGTCATAATTTCGCGCGCCATCGCGGCTCCGACGGCGGCGTGTCCGGTAAATCGCACTCCCTTGGCGTCATCGGTTACCAGTCGCGTCGCAGGCTTGCCGATGTCGTGCCAGAGCAGGCCCAAGCGCAGCTCCAGACCGGCGGCTTCCGGCAGGGCTTCGAGGGCGGTAAGGGTGTGCTCCCACACGTCGAATTTGTGCCACGCGCCCTGCGTGCAGCCGACCATCGGCAGCATCTCGGGCAGAAACTCCGCCAGCAGGCCGGATTCGAGGAGCGCCTCCATTCCGCGCCGGAAGCGTTGGGCAGGCAGCTTAGCAATCTTCACGAACTCTTCGCGTATTCGCTCCCAGGCAATAGCGGGAGGCCGCAGGCGCGCGGTCTCGGCGCGGATGGCCTCCCAGGTCGACTCCTCAATCTCAAAGCCGAACCGCGCGGCGAACCGTACGGCCCGGAGCATTCGAAGGGGGTCGTCGTAGAAGGTGATGCGCGGCTCGACAGGCGTGCGAAGGACACGGGCCGAAAGATCGGAAAGCGCCCTGCCGGTGATGTCGAGCAGATCGCCCGTGTGCAAGTTCTCCATCAGCGTATTGATGGTGAAGTCGCGGCGATACGCGTCATCCCGAATGGTGCCCGGGGTCACGTCCGGCTTGCGCGAGTCCTGGTGGTAACTCTCCGACCGCGCCGTAACCAGCTCGACCGCATGTTCCGAGCCGTGCGTGTCGAGGGTAAGCATGGCGGTGCCGAAACGAGGATAGAGGACGGGATAGTGGCGCGAAAGGCCGTGGTCGTAGAGGAAGCGGGCCAAGCCGACAGCATCGCCCTCCAGCACGAGATCGAGGTCGCCCGAGAGCGGCAGGCCAAGGGCTCTATCTCGCAGCATGCCGCCGACAAGGTAGAGGCGGCCCTCGTACGACGTATTGCGTGTCGCCGCACGCAGCCGTTCGATTGCCATCATGGTAACTTCCGATTCATTCCGGCCGGACTGTGTCATAGCACAGTATACCCCGCCCGCTCTCAGCCCACCGGCCGATGCGCCGCACTCACGGCTTTTCAGAAATCTCCACCGACCGTGCAATAGCGCATTGTGTCCGAAGGACACGGGGCCGGAGGCCGTACAGCGAAGGAATTCATTACGTCGTAAACCTCGCACATGGGCCGTTTAGTTTCCGGGATCACACTACGACTTCGGTAAATCGTGCTGTGCCGCGATCCAGACTTCGACGTTGGAATACCGGGAGGCGCCTGCCTCGATCAGGCGGTGGAACAGCGCGGTTGCTGCGCCTGCGGCATGGTCGCGTTCGGAGAGTTCGCCATTGCCAAGAAGCGTTACCGATGAGCCGTTGGAGAGAGCAATAAGAGCGAGTTCGAGGTTCGCGAGGTTGCCGTTTCCAACCGGGACCGGCGTGATGAGCAGGATTTCGGCCTTCGCGATGAGGTCCGCGGCAGCCTTGCGCGCCGCGGGACCGATCGGGGAGAACGGGGCTTCCACCGCCGTCTCAATCCCGAGCGCCTCGGCCGCGGACTGGTCGGAATCCAGGGCATTCAGCACGCCTGCCGTGACGAGGAAACCGCTTCGAAGCAGCGTGCCCAGGACGCCGATCCCGGTTCCGCCGCCGCAGATCACATGCACCCGCCGCGCGCCGGAGTTCGATGCCGCATTACGAAGGGGCTGCACGCTTAGCAGCATCGGGCGGCCCGTGACCGGATTGCAGCCTATTCTGCTGTCCGCGTTGTAGGCGGTCCTGAGATTGGCGGCCGATAGAACTACGTCCGGCGTTCCCTCCGCGATAATTCGCCCGGATCGCATCAGGATCAGCCGGTCGCAGAATTCGGCGGCCTGGTTAAGATCGTGCAGCGCTGCAAGCGCGCCCTGGCCGCGGCTTCGGGTCTGCTTTCGGACCAGCGTCAGCAGCTCCACCTGGTGCGTTACGTCGAGATGGGCAGTCGGCTCGTCCAGGAGAAGGAGCGGGGTCTGCTGCGCCAGCGCGCGCGCGAGGAGCACGCGACGGTGCTCGCCGCCGGAGAGCTGGGTCACCGGCCGGTCAGACAGATGGAGTATGTCGGAGTCAACGAGCGCCTGCATCACGATCTTGTAGTCCTGGTCGGTTTCGCCTTTCCAGGGCTCCAGATGAGGGTGCCGTCCCATCAATACCAGGTCGCGCACCGTAAAATCGAAGAGCGCGGCCTCCTGCTGCGGCACAAAGGCGAGACGTCGCGCGGCCTCTCTGGCGGGCCATTCCAGGAGTTCGCGCCCATCGAGCTTGATAGTTCCCGAAGCTGGACGCAGGGTGCGCGACAGGCACCGCAGTAGTGTGGACTTGCCGCAGCCGTTCGGCCCGATCAGCCCGACTAGCTCACCCTGGCCAAGCGCCACGGAGACCTGATACAAAACAGGCTCGCCGCCATATCCGGCAGTTACTTCTGCCGCCGTCAATTCCATCATGGCAGCAGTTTACCCTGGATTTTCAGGTCAGGCGTGAGCGCCTTGGGCGGAGAGAAGAGCGAAATATTCGAAGAACACCGCACGAAGCTGCTGCCCGAACTGCTCCCAGTCCGCGCCGAAGGGCGGCTTGCCCAGCCCGGCGATCCAGTCGGCGTTCAGCTCCAGGATGCAGGCGTCGATACCATAGCGCACAAGCAGTCCGTCCCCAATCGTCCATGGCCCATCCCCGGCCGGGATCTTGCTGCCCTCAGTAAACCAGGTGTGCCTACGCAGAAGATCCTCCAGAACCCACATCCGCGACGCGTGCCGGCTGCCCGACACGCCGGGGCGGCTCACGTGCAGCTTACCACTGTTGTCGTTATGCAGGTCCAGCGCCAACTGCGGTCCCATCCCCCGGCCTATCAGCGATTCCAGCCAGCCTTCGAGCGCGGCGTTCTCCGGGGCAAGCACGGGGTCGGCGGGCTGTTCCCAGTTCCGATTGAGATCCATGCCGTGCCTATTGAAGCGCGTCCGCCCTTGCACGACCCCATCCTTATCGGCCATGGGCAGAATGTAGACACAGTAGCGGTTCAGATAGTCTCGGTTCTCCTGGCTATCTTCCAGGAGACAGCGGATCAGGCCCTGGACTACCCAGTTGCCGCCGGGTTCCCACGGGTGCGACCGAGCGCGCAGCAGCACGCGGAAGGGCGCGTCGGGTCGGCCCACGCGCACGATCTCCAGCGGCCTGCCCTCGCTCGTCTTCCCGATCGGCTGAATCTCGACGGCAGGGTGCGGGCGGATTTCGGCGAGCAGGCGATCCAGGTCGCTCAATCTATACGGCTCAAGCCGGGCCAGTGTGAGCGTCGGCCCCTCCATGTGTACGGAGAATTCCAGCTTATTGTCGGCGGTCTTGCGGATTGGAACAGCACTCCAATTCGTGCCGTCGGAGGAGAGATAGCAGTTGGTGCGATCCGATATGGGAGAGCCGGGATGGCCGTTCCAGATGTTGTCGAAATTCTCCAGGACCAGTTTCAGCTCCGTCCCCGCGGGAGCGTGAATCTGAAAGTGCCAATGCCCCGCAGCGCGATTCGGCGAACCCCGCTCGCGATCGTAGAGCAGCCCGAGATGGACGCGCCCCGCTGAATCGATCTCCCAATTCAGCGGCGAGCCGTTTTCAAAGCAGGTCTGGACATACTCCAGCGTCATCGGGGAGCCTCCTCGGAGCGCGCGCCTTAACCGTTCGGGCGTAGTTTCCAATCAATTCTGCCACGTTTCAAGGTTCACCGCGATGGCTCAATTCCCTGCCTGTCCGAAGAATGATTGCGATCAAGGAGGAGTTTTTCGGCGGCGGGCGAAATAACCGACCATTATGACTACATTTTCTAAACTGTGTCCGAAGTGTCAGGCCCCCTGCGACCTCGCGGCTCCGTCGTGCAAGAAGTGCGGCCTTCGATTCGGCGCGCCCGTTGAGACGGAGGCAGCCAAAGTACCAAAGGAGCCGGTGCTTCGCCGCCCCACCGTCGTTTACGCTGTTTTCGGCGTGCTTGCCGTTATGCTCATTTCGCTGATCGTCGGCGTGGTTCAATATCAGTGGCGCGAGATGCATACCGCCGAAATACAAAGGAAGGACCAGGCGGCGCACAACCGCGTATCGGCCGGCAAAGACTAACCCGGTTACACCTCCTGGACTATCGCCACCCCAGGCCCTTTGTCTTATTTGAGGATTCTTTCGAGATGAGCCCCTACTGAAGGATCGCCCGCTCGCAGTGTCGAAATGACGCCTACGCCTCCGATGTATCGCGGGCGCAGGAAAGGCACTGCGATGTCGCTTCAACCTCTCGATAACGACGCTCTACGGACCATAGCCGCGCAAAAGGCGCAGTTCGACCGCGATGGCTTTCTGATCCTGCGTAACGCGCTTGCCCCGGAACTGGTCTGCCGCCTGGTTTCCGCGGCGGATAGGCTCTCCTCGCAGGGAGTGGAGCGAGACGGACTTTCGGAGCGCCGCCACTGGCAAAAGCGAAGCTGCCTGCCGGACGATCCCGCCTTTCTGGAACTCGTCGACCACCCGAAGGTACTCCCAGTTGTCGCTGCCATTCTCGGCTGGGACATCCACCTGGTGACGTCGCACATGATCGTCCGTCCTCCCACGCCGGGCGCTGACGCGCACTTCAAGGGTGAGGGCTGGCATCGTGACGGCGGTCAGTCCTCATGGGAGATGACGGAGCCGCACCCCCGCATTCTGCTGAAGGTCGCCTACTTTCTCTCCGACCAGTCCTCGCCGGGCCGGGGCAATACGCAGGTCGTGCCGGGCAGCAACCGCCTCACCGGGCCGCCTGCCTGTGAGCCCGGCGCGCCGCATCCTTACGGCGCGATCGAAGTGCTCGGCAGTCCCGGCGACGCATTTTTGTTCGAGCAGCGCACCTACCACGCAGTCGGCCCAAACCACTCCCCTCTTACCCGCAAGACACTCTTCATGGGCTATGGCTTCCGCTGGGTCTATCCGATGGACTACCACCCCATGCGCGACTATGTAGAGCTTTACGACCAGGCGACTCCAATCCAGCGCCAGCTTATCGGCGAGACGAAGACCGTAACCGGCGTCTACCTTCCCACCGACGCCGATGTACCCCTGCGGGCGCAGCACAAGGCCTGGTTCGGCGAGCCGTGAGACAGAAATCAATACGCGCGCTGCTGTCGGGCCTTCTCTGCCTGATTACTGCCGGGTCCGCCCCGATAGCCCGCGCTCAGCTCCCGCCTGCCCTGCCGGACGGGATAGCGGCCGAAGATCAAGCCCTGCTGCGAACGCAGTTCACGGAGCTGGAATCGCGCCTGGAAAAGCTGCGCCGACGCGCCGGCACAAAATCCGATCGCGTGGCCGATGCCGAGCTGTTTCCGAAGGCGGTCCTCTGGGCTCTGCGCTATGCACCGACGTTAACGGCCGGAGACCTTG
>JAYTEU010000471.1:0-4500 GCA_043734985.1 Chthonomonadaceae bacterium | reverse complement strand
GGCGAAGGGCAAGGATTTCGCGACCAGCCTCGGGCCGTACCTGGTGACGCCGGACGAACTGGAGGACCGGGTTCAGCCGGATACCAGCCGGGGCAAGCGATATAACCTGTCGATGACGGCATCCGTCAACGGCCGGGAGTATTCGCGGGGCAACGCGCGGGACATGCACTGGACCTTCGCCGAATTAATCGCGCACGCCTCGCGGAACACGGTCCTGAAAGCAGGCGACCTGATCGGCTCCGGCACCGTGGGGACCGGATGCATCACGGAGTTCCCGGAGGGCACCTATCCCTGGCTGCAGCCCGGCGACGTGGTTCGGCTGGAGATCGAGCGGCTCGGCGCGCTGGAGAACCGGGTTGTGGGATGAGCGGGTGAGCGCTAACTTAGCCAAGTGTGGAGCCCGTGGCACCCAGAGCTAGCCATCGGGCGGGCCCGATCCTAAGGTGAATGAACAGTAGACGCATGACGATGTGTTCATTACGAGGGTACCCGAAGTCCTCGGCATTGACAACAAAATCGCCCACACCCGCAAGCGGGTACCCGCACCCGGCCTGCGCGGACTGCGTATTGAGTCCGCGAAGGCGGACTTAGCGTCTTCATCAGGCGAGGAATTTATTCCCACGCCATATTCGCGCGGTCGGAACCGCGCAAAGTTAGCGCAGACGGGTCGTTTATGGACCCGGCCAGGAGGTGGATCAATGCCGCGATATGTGAGCATGGGGCGCGTGCCGAAGAAGAGGCATACGCAGTTTCGCGCGCCGGATGGCGGGCTCTACTCGGAGGAGGTGTTCGGCACCCGGGGGTTCAGCGGCATCGCGTCGATCCTTTACCACGCGCACCCGCCCACGCAGGCGACCGATTTTGCACCGGCGGGGGCGATTCGCCCGGAGTTTGCCGAGGACGGGCCGCTGCGGCATCGCCATTGGAAGACAGCCGCTTCCCAGCCTGGAGGCGATCCCATCACCGGGCGGCGCGTGCTGATGGCCAACCCGGACGTATCGCTTGCCCTGTGCGTCCCGACCGCGCCAATGGACTACTTCTACAAGAACGCGGATGGCGATGACCTGCTCTTTGTACACAAGGGCACGGGCCGGCTGGAGACGCTTTTCGGCACGCTCAGCTACGGGCCGGGCGACTACCTGGTGATCCCGCGCGGAACCATCTACCGCGTCGTGGCGGACGGAACCGGGCAATCGGCAATCGGCAGTCGGCAGTCGGCAGTCGGCACGCCCGGAGGGCAGCCGCAATCGCCGGAAAGCGGGCAGTCGGCAACACGCACGCCCGGAGGGCACCCGCAGTCGAACCCCGATTGCCGACTGCCGACTGCCGACTGCCGCATTCTAGTGATCGAATCCGCCAGCGCGATCGAGACGCCGCGTCGGTACCGGAACGAGTATGGGCAGCTTCTGGAGCATTCGCCTTATTGCGAGCGGGATATTCGCGTTCCCGAGACGCTGGACACGCGCCAGCAGGCCGGAGCGTTTGAGGTGCGCATCAAGTCGCGCGGCGAACTGACGGCCTATGCCTACGACTTCCACCCGCTCGATGTGGTCGGCTGGGACGGCTGCGTCTACCCCTGGGCGCTCAACATCGCGGATTTCGAGCCGATCACCGGCAGGCTGCACCAGCCGCCGACCGTTCACCAGACTTTCGAGGGGCACAACTTCGTGGTCTGCTCCTTTGTGCCGCGTATGCTGGACTACCATCCGGAGGCCGTGCCGGTACCTTACAACCACAGTAATCTGGAAAGCGATGAGGTACTCTACTACTGTAACGATAAGTTCGGCAGCCGCAAGGGAATCGAGGAGGGCTCCGTGACGCTCCACCCCTCGGGACTGCCGCACGGACCGCAGCCGGGCGCGGTAGAGGCGAGCCTGGGCAAGACGTGCACGGAAGAGCTCGCCGTGATGGTCGATACCTTCCGCCCCCTCCGCGTCACCCGCGACGCGCTTCCCCTGGAAGACGACACTTACCCTTATAGCTGGAAGCCACGGTGAGGACCTTTTGTCCATGAAACACACGAAAAAATACGAAGACAAAGAATTGAAGGCAGCGAGCAAATCGGTCCAAATCTGAATCAGCATCAACCTGTAGCCTCTCTCATTCGGATGGATTTATTACTTTCCCTTTTTCGTTAATTTCGTGTTTTTCGTGGACCAATGAATCCGCAACGCACACTAAGACGCGCGGAGCATATGGGGGATCTGCTTGGAATTCGTTCATATCGATACGGCTGAGGTTTCGGCGCGGGAGGCCTATGCGCTGCTGCTGAACTGCGTCGCTCCCCGACCGATCGCCTTCGTCTCCACGATGTCTCCGGACGGCGCGTTCAACCTCGCCCCCTTCTCCTTCTTTACGGCAGGCGGCGCGAACCCGCCGTCGGTCGTGTTCTCCCCTACCGCCAACCGAAGCGGTTCGCCCAAAGACACGCTCCGCAATATCGAGGCGCTCGGCGAGTATGTAATCAACGTGGTCACTTACGCCATGCGGGAAGGAATGAACGCGACATCGCCGGAATATTCCTACGGTGTCAGCGAATGGGACAAAGCTGGTTTCACGCAGGCGCCCTGCCATAAAGTACGGCCGCCCAGAGTCCTGGAGAGCCCGCTGGCGATGGAGTGTAGGCTGTTTCAGGTGGTCCCGCACGGCTCCGGCCCGATGGCCGCCACGTACGTGATCGGCGAAGTCGTCGGATTTCACATTGCGGAGTATCTGCTGGAAGGCGGGAGCATCCACCCCGATCGCGTGGACTACATCGCCCGAATGAGCGGCGACTGGTACGCGCGCGCCAACGCCGCCGCCATGTTCGAGATGCCCCGCCCCACCGGGTGTTGAAAACACCCGGCAAGAAAAAGCAACCGTCTTCCAGACGGGCAACCCTGGCCTCAGTCTTGGTTTCGCGTCCGGAGGACGCTTGTACTTTGATGCCGGGTGTTTTCAACACCCGGCGCTATCATCCGGCACCCCAGCATAGGAAAAAGCTATGTTAACAATCAAAAAGCGCCTCTTAACCTTTGCTGCGCTGATTCTGGCCTGCCTGCTGTTCGCGGCGCGCGCTTCGGCGGCGAACGGGCTTGAGATCTACTTCGTGGATACCGAAGGCGGCGCGGCGACGTTGATCGTGTCGCCGGCCGGGGAATCGACGCTGATCGATTGCGGCAATCCCGGCGAGCGCGACGCGGAGCGGATATTCCAGGCCGCCAGGCAGGCGGGGCTAAAACAGATCGACAACCTGGTGATCACCCATTGGCACCTGGACCACTACGGCGGCGCGGAGGCCCTCGCCCGGAAAATCCCGATCAAGCGCTGCTACGACCGCGGAATACCCGACGTGAGCACGGACGATCCGGACAACTTCCCGAAACTGATGGCGGCCTACAAGCAGGTCTCCCAGGGCAAATCGACGCAGCTCAACCCGGGCGATGAGATCCCTCTCAAGCAGTCCGGCCCTACGGCGCTGCATCTTCGGTGCCTGGTGGCGCGCGGCGAAACCGTGCCGGACGCGCCGGGCGCACCGAAGAACGGCTTCGCGAAGACCAACACGCCCAAGCCGGAAGACCCCAGCGACAACGCGCGCAGTCTCGGCTTCCTGCTTACCTTCGGCAATTTCAGGTTTCTGGATTTAGGAGATTTGACCTGGAATATCGAATATAAGCTGGTTGCGCCGACCGACAAGATCGGCCTGATCGATGTTTACCAATCGACGCACCACGGACTGGACATCAGTAACAACCCGGTACTGGTGCGAACGGTCCGGCCGATTGTCGCCATCTACAATAACGGCCCTCACAAGGGCGGCGCTCCCGCGCTGACTTCGACGCTGCGGGACATCGGGTCACTTCAAGGCATATTCCAGATGCATCGCAATCTCGATACCGGGCCGGAGAACAATGCCCCGGCGGACCTCATCGCGAACAGCGCCGATACCGCCGCCTGTAAGGGCGAGGCTATAAAGATGGCCGTTGCGCCCGACGGCAGCAGCTTCACCGTGCAGGTAGGTGCGAAGGGCAAGCCAATCCGCTTCTTAACTCGCTTCCAGCCCAAACCTCAGAAATAGCCACAGGAGCCTATCTCTATGCGTATTACCCCGTTGCTTTGTGCGCTGCTGCTCGGCGCGGCAGCGCTGGTCCATGCCGACGGCGCGAGCGACAACCAATTCGACAATGTCCGGCGCGTTCCCGCGCCCGGCATAGAGGTGCCTGAGCCCACGCGGGCGGAGCTTCTGGCCGGAGCGGACGCGCTCGGCAGGAAGATCGACGCGCTGCGCCCCGGTTACAAGTCCTCCGCCACGAAAACGGACATGCTTGCCGACGTCGAAATATTCTACAACGCCGTCCGGTACGCTCTCAAATACAACGAGTTCTACAACGCGCGCGAGTTCGACGCCGCTCGCAACCTTCTTCGCATCGGCAACCAGCGCGCTGATGCCGCAGCCGCCGGGAAAACACCCTGGGCCGAAGATACCGGGTTGGTCGTGCGCGGTTACAAGTCCAAAATCGA
>JAYTEU010000470.1:0-1539 GCA_043734985.1 Chthonomonadaceae bacterium | reverse complement strand
GCAGCCTGGCTTACTGCGCTGCCGAGCACCCTGCATTTCAAACTGAGGCCGGAGTTCGTTGCGCTCAGCGTCATCGGCCACGGCGCGTACGGCATTACGCTGGGGATGCTGTCGCAGCGCCGACTTTGGGACGGGGAGAATGGGCCGAACGCCGCTCCGGCCCCGGGAGGAGACTGAGCCATGAACGTCGACAGGCAGCGCGCCTGCCCCAACTGCGGCGCGACCAATTCCGGCCCGCAGCGAGCGTGCCTCACCTGCGGCGCGTGGAAGCGACATCAAACCCGGCGCGAAGTTCTGCGCAGGATGCGGCGCGGCGGTCGGGGCAGCGCCGCCGGTGGACATTGTGTGCCCGAACGCGCAGTGTGGGAAAAGGGTTGCCACCGGAACGAAGTTCTGCCCGGCATGCGGAGTGAAATTATTATGAGACGCAAGCTAAATGTTAAATTCCGGCTGCTGTTTGCCGCGACGCTCGGCGGTGCGGCGATGTGCTGTGTTCTCGCGGCAGAGAGGGCGCTCGCGAGCGACTGCCCGCCTGGAGGATATGCGGACTGCAAGAGCGCGGCCCAGACTGCGGAGAACCCTCTGATCCCGCTGATAGGCGCGGGTATTGGGGCGGTCGCTGCGGGCGGGGATGTAAAGAAGGTGATCAAAGACCTGCTCAACGGCGGAGGGTCCGATAGCGCAGATCCGGAACCGGAGAGCGAAAAAGAGAAACAGCCGAAGTCGAACGAGCCGTGCCAGGATCAGAAGAATGCCATGACCGCTTCTTCGCAGGCTGCTAAGATGCTTCACGACCAGATAGGCACGATGCGCGACCTCAAGAACTCCCTGGATGCCAAGTACGAAAGCACCCGCATGTCTAGTTACGGCAGCGGCGTGGTCGATGTGGCATTCCTGGCGGGCTCCATATGGAGCAAGCCCGCCGGCGCCGTCCTCCGGGGTTCGCAGCGCTGGGCGCTCCAAAAAGCGGGCCAGGAGTATTTCAAGAATACGATGGCTCAGAAGCTCGCCGAGGCGGCCGCTAAGACTATGACGAAGGAGCTGTTCAAGGACTTCAGCAAGGCGCTTGCGGGAAAGAAGATCAAGTGGGAGGATCTGATCATCAAGCCGGGCGGCGTATCGCAAGTCTCGTCCGACGACCCTTCCAAACTCCCGTTGGGCGGCTGCTATATCGACGGCGCGGCAAAAAAGCAGCTCTTCGAGACCCTGAAAGAGGTGATGGTCAACAGCGGTTGGGCGAAGGATGCGGCGGCGGACTATGCGGACCTGGCGAGTAACAGCATGAGCGCGACCACCATGGCTTTGGGCGTGCTGAGCGGAAAAGCGGACCTGGCCACCATACGCGAGCACATCAAGGCGCTCGCCGACCAGATCCTTGAAGTGGACGGCAAGCTTCACGATGCGATCAACGCCATGCAGGACGCGCGATCCGCCCTCAATGCCTGCGTCGATGCGCTGCCAATCCATCAGAATAATACGAGCGCGCCATGACGCCGCTGCGCAGTTACTCAGCTAATGAGGTGCGGGAGCTCGCCGACG
>JAYTEU010000469.1:0-2985 GCA_043734985.1 Chthonomonadaceae bacterium | reverse complement strand
GGCACGCCCCAGATCGCGGGCTGCTCCATCAGCGTGCGGATGATCGGCGAGACGTCCAGGTTAAGGCGCTTCGTATCGATCAGCATCGAGCAGATGATCGCGGCGAGGGAAAGAAGCCCCCCGGTTAGCATTCCCGCCGTCGCGCCATACCGTGTAAGTCCGCGCCACCAGGCGCCCAGCAGCAGCAGTGGGAAATAGGAAGCCGCCGCGATGGCGAACGCCCAGCCGACCAGCATCGCGATATCGAACGACTCGACCGTCAGGCCCAGCAGGATCGAAATGACGCCGAACAGGACGGCGGCGAACTTGAACGCGGTCGTCCGCTCGCGGGCAGTCGCCTGCGGTCGCAGCATCTTGCCGTAGATATCGTGGGCAAGCGCTCCCGACATGCTCACGAGCAGCCCGGAGAACGTCGACATAAACGCCGCGAACGCGCCCGCGCTCGTAATGCCGCTGAGTATGAGGCCGAGCAGGTGATTGTCCAGGCCCATCGGCAGCTTGATTACTACGGTATCGGTGGAGTTATTCGCGTAGAGCGCCGGCATGTGCGCGCGCCCCAGCACGCCCCAGATAGCGGGGAACAGGTAGAACACGCCGATGAGCACCATGACCCACAGCGTCGTGCGCTTTGCGGAACGCCCATCGGGGTTGGTGTAGAACCGCACCAGGATATGCGGCAGGCCCGCAGTGCCGCATACCAGTGCAATTATCAGCGAATAGGTGTAAAGCAGCGGGAACTGGTACTTGCTTGTAAGCGGCCCATACGGAGCGATCCACTTCGCATTGGTAGGCGCATTTGGAACCGGCGCTCCGTCCTTTAGTACTGCGGTCGTCTTCTCCGCAAATTCCAATTTTGGCGCGGTGCGTACGTTGACGCCGTCCTTCACGACGGGCTTCCCTTGTTTCGTCACGACATAAGGACGTGCGGTATAGGATTCCCCCGGCGCAATCCGGTATCCCCTGGACCCATCGGGCAGTATCGCGGCGGGCGGGATGTTGCTCGCGGGCATCGGGTCTTCGCCCGGTTCCGGCTTGCGGATAGGGGAGACTTTGGCGATCCACGCCCCATCCTTGCAGATAAGCGTGGCCGGGCCGAACACCGAGAAGGCGACCGCATTCAACGGCGCATTCTGCTTTCCCTTGAACTTCAGCGTCGTGTTGGATTCCACGCGCGGCACGTCTCGCGGCTCATCGAGGATCGCGCCCAGTTTCGTGTTATATCCGCCGTAAATGCTGCATAGAATGAAGATAGGCGCGGAGATCGCGAACATCTTCACCCAGTACTGGAACGCCTGGACAAACGTTATGCCCTTCATACCGCCGAGCGCGACGTTGAATGTGATCACCGCGCCGACAACCACGATGCCGACCCAATAAGGCCAGCCGAGGATCGCCGCCATCGTGGTTCCCGCGCCCTTCATCTGCGGCATTGTGTAGAAGAATCCGATAAATAGGACGAAGATAACCGCGATCTTGCGGAAGGTCGGGCTGTTGAATCGCCCCTCTGCAAAGTCTGGGATCGTGTACGCGCCGAATCGTCGCAGCGGACCCGCGATAAACAGGAGCAGGAACAGGTATCCCGTGGCATACCCCACCGGGTACCAGAGCGCATCGTAACCGCTCTTCATGATAAGTCCCGCGATACCCATGAACGAAGCTGCGGAGAGGTACTCGCCTGAGATCGCAGAGGCGTTCCAGAACACGCTTACGGTGCGTCCCGCGACAAAAAAGTCGGATGCGGACTTCGCCTTGCCGGTGGCAAAAATGCCCAGGCCGACCGTGGCGGCGATTATTAAGACTACAAAAAGTAGCGGTATGAAGTCGATCGCGCTTGTCATTTCGAGCCCTCTTCCGCGTCCTTGTCAGTCAAAGGCATTGTGGATGGGACATGCGCGTTCCCACTGCCGGCCTCATTTCGTTTAATCACAAACTTCGCGGCATCGCTCTCGATCCGGTCCGACTCGCGCACAAAGTAGGCGGATAGCAGCCATGTGATCGGAAAGAAGGCCACTCCCAAAAATAGCCATGTGCGTGTAAAGCCAAGCACCGGTACCGATGCCGCGTAGGGCCAATACATATTATAGAGAGGCAGCCCAACAATGAGCACGACGAAGACGGCCGCAACCCGCAGCCCAAGCGCCGCCTGCTTCCTCATTACGCGGTAGACTTCATCGGCATACTCATGGGAAGCCGTATCATCCTGGATTTCGTTCATATCCTCCCTCTCAAATTAACCGACGCCCTAAGCGCGCACCATAGTCCCAATACCCGTGTCCGTAAATATCTCGATCAGAAGCGAGTGGGGGATCCGACCGTCGATCAGGTGCGCGCGCGGCACTCCACCCTCGACCGCCGTGATACACGCCTCGACCTTGGGGATCATGCCGTGATCCGCCGCGCCGCTCGCGAGCAACGCCTCGGCCTGCCTGACATCCATCTCGTGGATCATTGACGCCTTGTCGGGGTAGTCGGAGTAGATCCCTTCGACATCCGTCAGCACCACCAGTTTTGCCGCCTTCACCGAGGCCGCGATATGCCCCGCCACATGGTCCGCATTCACGTTATAGCTCTCTCCTTCGGGGCCGATCGCCACCGAGGAGATGACCGGGATATAGCCATTCTCACCCAACAGGGTAAGTATCTCGCTGTTGACCTGCGCTACCTCGCCGACGTAACCCAGATCGCCGTTCGACGACTTCATCTTGTAGGCGATAATAAGGTTGGCGTCCTTGCCGCTCAGCCCGACCGCCTTGGCGCCCTGTTTGTTCAGCAGCGAGACGATGCCCTTGTTCGTCTTGCCTGCCAGCACCATCTCCACGATCTCCATTGTGGCGGCGTCCGTAACGCGCAGCCCGCCGACGAATTCCGGCACGTGGCCCATCTGCTTCATCAGCGCATTGATCTCCGGGCCGCCGCCATGCACCAGGATCGGCCGAATGCCGACATAGTGCAGCAGCGCGATGTCCTGCATCACCTGCGCTTTCA
>JAYTEU010000468.1:0-4240 GCA_043734985.1 Chthonomonadaceae bacterium | reverse complement strand
AGCGCACCGCCCGCGGAAAAGCCCAGTATACCGACGCGCGCCGGATTGACCCCCCATTCGCCGGACCGAGCGCGTACGATTCGCATTGCCCGCTGAGTGTCTTGGAGCGCCTCTCCCTCCACCGTGTATTTGTAGCCCGGCGTCTGCGCCAGTCGGTACTTGAGGATGAACGCAGCCACGCCCATTCCGTTCAGCCACTGCGCGATGTCCGTGCCCTCGGAGCCCCAGACTAGCTGCTGATGCCCTCCACCCGGTGCGACGACGATTGCGGCGCCCGTTGCGCGATCGGAAGGCGGCAAGTGGACTTCTATCGACGGACTATGAACGTTGCGGATCGAGTTTATCCGCTGGCCGGGCTTTGGATCCGGCGGAGTAAGCGCCTCCTTCTCGTCGACGCCCTGAAGCGTCGACGCTCCTTTTGGCCAGAGCATCACGACTTGCGGCACATCCTCCGCGCGTGAATCCGCGCGCGCACTAACACCAGGGCCGATCGTGCCGGCAGTCAGAACCATTAACAAAAGGGCGCTGACCATGCTTCGCGAAGTTCGCAGTGAAGGTTGTATGAAATGCATTCACGTCTCCCAATTTATAGCCGAAGATTTAACGCTGGGGATTTCGCGTCGCTGATTGGTTCTATTCCATTGTCGGGATTACCTGCCCGCCGTCGATCGCAGCATTGAACTTGTCGGCTAAAAGCGCGAATCACGGGGTCTCAGAGGGCCGATAATTAGCCGCTCAGTCTCACCGCGAGAGATTCTCCATACTGCCGGAAACCCAAATGCTCGGCAATCGTGATTGCGGGAAGATTAGTCAGTAGTGTCTGGTAAAGGACCAGATACCCCTTGTCGAGCGCATCCGCCGTGGCAGCGCTCAAAACCGCACGACCATACCCGTGGCCACGAAAAGCCGGGTGCGTTATCACTCCTGGGGCGCAAGCGTCGATGGATTCCATCCGATAGTTCGCAGCCGCTGCCAGACGCCCCTCGGCATAGAGGCCAAACGTGGGGCAGTTCAAGTCCCCGATATCGGAATGCTCCCACTCCTCCTCACTGCAATCCGTCGATAGGTCCACCAATGCGGATGCGTCTGAAGATGTCAGCAGTCGAGCCGCAGACGGCGAGGCACGAAACTCCGATTCGTGCAGAAATCCTTGGTAGGCAGGCCCAACCACTTTCACGACAGCCGCTCCCAGCGTTTCGATCAGGTCCGTGCCCTCAAACGGAAGGTCCGCGCCATGGGCTTCCACGGCCGACCGGAGCGTATCGACCAGATTCGGCGGCGCAGAGAGTATTCGCGCACTCCCGACTTTTAGCATCCAAACGCCGCAATAGTCGCCAAGGCTTCGATGCGGCACGATCTGAATCGGCTGCCGAACGTAGTCATCGATGGAGAGACCGAAGAACGAAGACCAATACTCTTCAATTCTACTCATTGGCTATGGCCTTCTCATGAAAGTTCCCTGTGTTGCCGGTTCGATAGCCTGACATGGTAACATCCTGACATGGTAACATAAGGAATGGTTATCGCCGGGAGGCCGCGATGTGGATAGTGATTAAACAACTCATCTGGGTCGTGCCGCTTCTAGTTCTGGCCGCTGTGCTGGAGGCCGGAGGCGACGCAGGCATGCGGACCGGGCTCAAGGGCAACCCAATCGGCTTTATGCTTGGAGCATTGTCGCTATTCGCTTACGGAATCGTAGTTAATGTGCCTAAGTGGGATTTCGGACGGCTGCTCGGAGTCTATATCGCCATCTTTTTTCTCGTCTCACAGGTCATCGCGGTCGTCGCCTTTAAGGAGCGCCCAGGCGCTCCCGTTCTCGTTGGCGGAGCGCTCATTATTGCAGGAGGCGCCGTCTTGACGTTCTGGCAGCCCAAGTAGCCGGCACATGGCGGCCACTGCATGGCATTCGGCATGCCATCACCGGGAGGTAACCGCATCACATGGGCGCCATTAAAACCACCGAGGAAGCAAGCGGAGACCAGGCAATGCGTCGCCGGTTCGCCGTACTCAGCATGCTGCTGGCGATCACCGTTGTGACGTTCGCTGGACGCTGGATATCCGAGCACAATCGACCGCCGAAAAACGCGCTCCACGGAGACAGCGAGGAGGCGCTGAAGGCGATCGAGCCTGAACTGGCGCGACTGCCTGAGGTCGGCCGCCTTCCCTTTCTGCTAAAGTCGGTCCGGGATTCACATGCGGGACTTCGATACGCCGCCGTAGACGGTCTGGCCAGGTACCACACGCCGGAATCCGCCGCCGCTATCGAGAACTCATTTCGAGATTCCGCATCGACAGTTCGGCAGCGCGCGGCCGAAACCCTGCACGCCGTGGACCACGAGCGAGGACTCTTGCTCCTGCTATCGGCGCTGCAGGATGAGGATACCTGGATCCGCCAGACCGCAGCCACGCAACTTGCTTTGCGCGCCGGCGCGAAGCCCGGGAGCGCCGCCCAACCGGCGAGGGCCTCGATTACAAAAGTGGCTCCGGCCCGGCCCGGAAATCCCGGCGCTATGATCGCGGATCGGAGAGTGGTCCCCGCGCTGATACGTGCGCTCGACGATAGGGATGATACGGTAGTCCGGCAATCCGTAACCATGCTTCGCGCATTGACCGGCCACAGTGCAAACTATCGCACAATCGATGGGCCGCAGGCGAAACACCGCGCCATAGCGGACTGGAAGACCTGGTGGGCTACCCACGCCGCCGAATACATCGCCCCGCCTGCTTTCGCAGGCGTCCATCCGATCAGGCCGACGCGCACCGACCCCGCGCCGGCATTCGATCTCAGCGACATCGACGGCCATCCCATGCGGCTGTCCGACTTGAAAGGGCGCGTGGTACTTGTCAACTTCTGGGGAACCTGGTGCGCGCCGTGCCGGCAGGAGCTGTCCGACATCGAAAAACTCCATGAGACGCACGACGCTCGCGGGCTGACAGTAATCGGTGCGGCGGTATCGGAGACCGGCGGACCGGCGGGGCTAAGGTCGTGGTGCGCGAAGAACCACCTCACCTACCGGCAGTCTCTGTCCACTCCCGGACTCCAGGAGGCATACGGCGAAATCGAAGAGGTGCCCGTCACTGTCATGATCGACAAGCTGGGCCAAATACGCTACCGCTGGGAAGGGCCAAGGGACCTCTCAACGTTCCAGGCTGCGGTAGAGCGGCTGTTGGCAGAGTAGCGATCACCCGATCGATCAGCGCGCGTATCCTGCGACTATCACATGGCGGCCGCCTGCCGCCCAAGGGCGAGGGCAAGGCTGTCTTCGGCCAAGGCGACTACTGTATCCGGCAGGCCGCCTATCGCGGTAAGCCACCTGCGCAGGTAGTATCCGCCGTAAGTGGCGGCGACTGAGGCTGCCGCGCCGATCAGAGCTCCCGCCAGGACATTCCCGCGCTTCTCGGAGCAGACGGCGGCTCCGACAAAAGCACCCATAATCGCGCGTTCGGCTACCGCGCCCGGTATCGTCCGCGCGGGTACGCCCGGCAGCTTATCGACGACCGCCTCGCCGGCGGACAATACAGCCAGTAGGTTAGCCGCACCGGCACTCGAAAGCGCCGAGGACAGCGGCCCGCCCCTATCGGCTTCAGGCGCATGGGAAAGGCGACGGCTGAGGAGTGAAATTCCCAGCATGGATCGCAGACCGGTGACCGCTCCGAAGAGCCCGGCGCGACAAAACATTGTCCTCTGGTTCATGGGTTCACTTCCTCTAACAATTTCATTCATGTCCTTGTTCCAGCATCGACGGTACAATAGGCAGAATTGGAGAGCCCTCCCATGGTTCCTTAGAGTGTGTATAAGAGATAAGCCAGTATACATCGCGCAATCCCGCGTCCCACCCAAGGGGTACCCGACGATTGCTTTTTCGGGTACCCCTGGGTGCGGGTACGTTCTGTACTCGGCGCCGAGTGTGCAATGTTTAAGCGATTTCTCTATTCGTTGTAGTCAATCCTCAACGCTGCACTGTGGATCGGTATTCAGTCCGATAGTCCAGCCGCCGCTTCGCCGCCGTGAACTCAGGTACAATTAAAGTATGGCGACAATCGACGATAAGACAATGAAGTGTATTCGGTGCGGCTTCTGCCTTGATGCCTGCCCGACCTTTCGGCTGACAGGCCAGGAGACGCGCGGACCGCGGGGCAGGATTTACCTCGTACGCTCCTGGCGCGAGAATGAGATTCCTTTCGACAGCGACGTGGTGGAGGCGCTAGACAGTTGTCTGGGCTGCCGGGCGTGCGAAAC
>JAYTEU010000467.1:0-5690 GCA_043734985.1 Chthonomonadaceae bacterium | reverse complement strand
GGCGAGCGCACTATCAAGTTAAGCCGCGCGGTCGCGCGTGACAACGCCTCTTCCATTTCCCGCTTCTTGGCAATATCGTCGGGGCGCAGTCGGGTTTCGAGCGCGGCGGCATTTTGGCGGGCCTGGAGCGCAATACCGTGCGCACGACCTCGCTCCACGACCAGGAGCGCGTCGAACGGACGTTTTTGCGCAATCTTGAGATTTGCGTAGTATGCATAAAAGCTAGGGGTGGTCTGCTGGTAAGCGCCATACTGGCTCGGTTCGCCTACCTGATCGCCCACTTGTTCGAACAACTTCGCAGCCTCTTCAAAACAGGTTTCAGCCTCCGCCATCCGGTTCAGGCTCTGGTATGCGCCGGCCAGATTTGTCAGCGAAGTAACTATCTGCTGCTTATTTCCGGCCCGCCTTCGGAGCTCCAGGCCACGGAGATGGTAACCTATCGCGCGCGCGTGTTCGTTCTTGAGTTGATAGACAGCTCCGATGGCGTCCAGGGTCATAGCCAGCGCCTGCGTATTGCGCGCCACTGCCAATACCGGGAGCGCATGATTGTAACATTCCAGAGCCTTATCGAAATCGTCGCGCGCGCCGCGCAATTTGTGCATCGATCCCAGGGTCACCCAAGACTCTGCTATTTCTTGCGGGCTGGCAATCTTTTGACGCAGCTCAAGCGCCCTTGCCGCCAATTTGAGTGCATTCTCCGCGCGGCCCTGTTGTGCGGCGATGTTCGCCAGATTGACCAGGCACCGCGCCAGGGTTGCCTGGTCTCCGGTTTTTTCGATCACCGTTCGCGCCTGTTCGTACAATGCCTGAGCTTCCGCCAGCCTGCCCAGGGAGTCGTACACCGTGCCGATGTTCATCTGTGTTCCGGCGGTCTCCTCCAGGTTCCCAACCTGCTTGCGCAGTTCCAGCGCCTTCAGTAGATTTACCAGCGCCCGGTCGAATTGACCCATGTCCGCATACACGTTGCCGATATTATGAAACGCGTTGGCGATTTCCTGTGGATTGCCCATCGTCTGCTTTAGTTTGAGCGATTCGAATAGGACTTCGAGGGCCTTGTCCAGGTTCCCAAGCGCCTGATGGGCGTTCGCCATTCCGTTCAGCGCCACTGCAACGCTAGATTTGTCGTTCACTGCCTTAGCCGCGTCCAGCGAACGCTGGAGTATCTTGAGCGCGCCCTCGAAATCTCCCTGTTCGACGTACACGTCACCTATGTTGGCGCAGACATAAGCGATGCCTTGCCCGTCCTTCAGCATCTCGTACAGCTTCAGCGCTCGACCATAGTAGTCTAGAGCGGTGGCGTGCTGGTTCATATGTTCATGGGCAACGCCCACGCCATTAAGGCTGTCGGCTATCTTGCCTTTATCGCCGATCTGCTCGCGTATTTTCAGCGACTGCTGCTTGTAATCCATCGATTCAGCGATCAGCCCCAAACGGTCGGAGGCATTTCCCATATTGTTGAGAATGCTTGCGGCGCCAACCTGGAAATTTTGGTTGATCTTTTCGTCTTGAACGTGGAAGCTCTGATAGAGTTTGAGCGCCCGGCGATAGTATTCCAGCGCGGGCTGAAGGTTCCCGCGATGGTAATAGACCAATCCAAGCAGATTTAGGAAATCGGCTTGCGATACCAGTGCTCCCTCCCTTTCAGCCACTTTCAAGCCCTGGACTATAAGGGGTTCGGCCTTGGCGTAATCGCCTTCGGCATAGGCCGTCTTGGCGGCATCGAAGAGGCGCGATCTCTCGGCGCGACCGGGGTCAGGTTTCGTTTGGCCGGCAGTCGGTGGGTTTTGTCGAGCGAACGTCGAAATGCCATTGGTTGAGAGGACCGCGACGAGAAGGCACGACGCACTGGCGATGCGAAGACAGGGCGATTTCAATGATGGTGTCCTCAGTGTTGGCGAGATTGCCGCAAATATTGATTGGTATCAGCGCACCCTCTTCGAGGGTGGTTTCCGAAGGTCGTCGAGCATCCCGTTGACTTCGCGGCGCGCATCGTCGAGCAGTCCGTTCTCCAAGTACATCCTATAAAGCGCCACGTGACGGCCCTTGTCCGTGGCTGTGGTCTGCATCACGAGGTTCTGCGTCCTCTTCGACACGACCTTGAATTTCGCGGCCGGAGTTGTGATTGGCGCGGCGTCGGCCGATAGAACGGTCAGATGCCACGACGCGATTTCGCCCCGCTTCAAGGGGGGATACTCAGCGGTTGATTCCGACGCCATATTCCAACTGTCAGCATCTTTCGGGAGCCTTTTCACGCGATGATATCCCTTGTCGCCATCAATCGTCACTTCAAATCCGGCGACCGACATCGACCCGCGATCCAGAGTCCATTGAAACTGTGGCCGGTCCTCGAGGATGCAGGTTCCATTAGGAGCAATAATTTGCAGGGCGTCGTCGGATCGGACCGAGTCGCGGTCCGGCCGCACGCCGCTCAGGCTGGCCACCAGCATTCGGTTCGTCTTGCCATCGTCACCGGCAATCTCCAATTGATGCTTGTATTCCAGCGCCCGAGCGTTTGCCGCCTTGATTTCCGCGCGAGCATTCACAAGGTTACGACGCTCTTCGATTTGGTCGACGATCTGTTTCCGAAGAGTGCGAATCAACTCTCGGGCTTCAGAAAGGGCTTTTGCGTTCCCGCCGGAAGCTAATTCGCGGTTGGCGTTCACTGCCTTGCGAATCTGAGCCACCTCTGCGTTCAGCGTGAAGTTCTGCCGCCGCTCGCGCTGCAACTGGGTGTTCGCTTCAAGCATTTGAGTCCGGGATCGGTAGGCCGTCCAGAACGACAAGATACCAACGAGAAGCATAATCGATGCGGAAGCCCATGCAATTCGAGCGCCGTGGCTTCCGGTCAGCGTGGTGCGCATCCAATCCCAAATCGGCAGATGTGATGCCTGTGGGATGACTGTCCGTTCCGAGGATGCCGAGGGGGCCATAGCCGCCGTAGCCGCCGCAGGGGGCGTCGCAATAGAATTGTTTCGAGCCTCGCGCCATATCTGGCTCAGGACGCTATGCTCGTGCCGACAGGCTGCGCAGTCGGAGAGATGCCGCAGCACAGCGAGATGGCGCGGATGATCTTCGCCGTGCTCCAAATCGTCCAGCAGCGCTTCCGGGTCGAGGCATTCGTCCGACATCGTGGTCTGTTCGTCTCGCAGCGCTGCAGCAAGCCGTCGTTCAAAGGGCGTTAGCTCAATCGGATCGTTCATCGCGTTCAAGGCCTTCTAATGGTATAGACTGCGGCAGTATCAGGTTCCATGAAGTGTTAGGCACTATTTTTCAATCGCAGTCCGATTTCGGCGACCATCGCCCGGATATTCTTTAATCGGGACCAAATGGTATTTTCGGGCCTTTCCAGCCTCCTGCTGATCTCCGCGACATTGTCGACGCCTTCAACATACATCAGCTTGTATATCGCCTGGTCCAACTCGTCCCGCGCGGCAATAGCCTGATTTGCGGCCCGGACCGCCTCGCGGGAAGCGGCGTCGTCCTGCAAGTCGCGGATAGCATCCTCAGGGTTGGGAATGTCGGCCAGCGGTTCGAACTCGCTCTGCAGAAGGATAGGGCTTTTGCGTCGCTTGTCCAAAATGTCCATACAGCAGTTCTTTGCAATCTGGTACAGCCAGCCGCGGAACGCCTCCGGTTTGTCCAGAGTCGCAAAAGATCTCAGCGCCCGCTGAAAGGCGTTTTGTGTCGCGTCCTCGCCATCCTCCTGGCTATTTAGAAGGCGTCGGCAATATCCTATCAGGCGCTCTCTGTAATGGACGCATAGCGTGTCGAAAGCCTTCTCATAGTGCTTCCACGCCTCAACGGCACGTCGCGCAAGGTCCACATCCTCGTCCTGCATCGGTTCCACGGTGACTGCTTCTCCTGTTTCGTACGACTCATTTCTCCAAATTCTTCCTCCGTAAGCAAAAAATGTTTTGTGCCACCCACGGTTTCTTTCAGGGATTCGGATTCGTGCCCTGGTCTTTGGGGATAGCGCTTACATAGGAGCAAGTCCACATCAGCCCATGATCGCTGTGTAAGTAATCGCCCGCTCCTGAGAACTCTTGGCCGAGAACAGGAACGGGCATCGGTGAGATCCCGAAGGACCCGCTACATTGTACCAGGGTCTCCCTCGGGACTGTCAACTGCATTGCGCCGTCTGCCTTCGCCGCAGCGCGCGGGCAGTCGCACAAGGAGATACCCTTGAAGACGACCCAGAATCCTTCCCCGGTTCGCTCAGCTTCGTTGCACAACTTGAAGTCGATCTGCCGACTATTCGCTCAATCGCTGGCGGCGATCGCTTTCGCTGCCCTGCTCCTTTTAGGCGGGGCCAGAAGCGGAAGGGCCAACAGCCAAATGGTGATCGGAATATACCTCTACACGTCCTCGGGAACGATCGACGTCACTGCAACCTACTCCTGCTACGATAATCACGTCTACGATCCGGACGGCCACCTCGTCGGAGTGGTCGATGCATACAACCAGATAGAAGACGCGAACAACAAGGCAGTCGGGTACGTGGGCTCCGGCATCGGTAATCCGTAGTATGGGGCAGATCGGCCGGCAGTAGGTGCGCGCCGGCCGATCGAATTCCGCGATCCGCGCCGCCAATCGCGCTTGGCTCCCGCACTGGTCCATCAGCACGATCCGATTCGTGCCGTCATTGCCACAATCTCTACTTCCGACATCTTGGAACCGTGGACCAGAGCCGCCTCGAACGCCGAAACGTCCATTCTATCCAACAGGTCCGCCCTGTCGTGCTCGTAGCGGTCGCACTCTGACCGGTGCATCGGCAACTCCGCGCTCGCCCTTAGTTTTTCAATCGCCCCAGCCAGGCGCGACGCTGTCGTATCGTCGACTTGATCCGTGGCGAGCGACAGTGCGAGGAGAAGGCATCTTCCGACGCCCCTGGAGCTTCCAATGTGGTAGCTGAGCTGCAAACTTTCAACCAGCGGGGCAACCATGCACCCGTGCGAGCCGGATCGCAGATTTGTCTCAGCTATGTTTGCCAGCGCCATCGACAGGTTCATGAGATCGCCGGATGTCCGGAAAATCGCGATGCTGTCTGCGTGGTACTCTTGTGCCGTCTTGTACTCCTCCAGCCGGCCGACTACGATGGCCAGATTGCCCAGTGTAAGAGCAATTCCTCGGTCGTCCTTCAGGTCCCTGAAAGCCTCAAGGCAGTCTTCGAAGTAGGCGCGCGCCTCCTCGTAGCAGCCCTCATCGGTCGCGACGTTGCCCAGGTTTCCCAGCGCGCTTGCCACCCCCCGAGGCAATTCCAGTTCGCGCGCAAGCGCCAGGTGCGCCAGATAACACCGCCGCGCGCTGACATAGTCCGCCCGGCGGTATGCCAGGTTTCCCGCTGCGCCGATCGCTTTCAATCGCAGGTCCGGCGAGGCATCTCCCGCAATATCGAGAAACTGCTCAAGCCACAACTGACCGGCTTCGCACTCGCCGCGCGCATGCCAGAAGCGCCAGAGCGCGGAAGCCAGCCGCAGCCCATCTTCCCCGGCCTGGTGGTCCCGAGCCAGTTCGAGCGCCTTCCTTATATTGCCGCGCTCTTGGGCCAGGCGGTTCAGCCATATGGCCTGGTCCGACCCCACTAGGTGTTTCGCCGCCTTCTCAGCCCAGTCTCGAAAGTAGGCGAGAAATCGCATCGCAACGGGGCGCATAGCGACCTGGGACTCTCGTGCCGCCGCAAATTGACGCAG
>JAYTEU010000466.1:0-1575 GCA_043734985.1 Chthonomonadaceae bacterium | reverse complement strand
ACCTTGAGCCACGGCGTGACCTGGGCATTGTAGGGCAGGGCGGCGGAGATCGGCTTGCCGTCGGATACCATCGGCAGGGCGGGAGCGCCGTCGTAGCCGCGCAGTCCGTAGTTCTTCCACTGGGGGATCGGGCGCAGCCGGAGCCGATTCCACGGCGCGCTTGGCGGCATGCCCAACTCGGCCGCTTCCTGCCAGCCGGAGTCGTTGTAGGCGGGCGCTGTCCAGTTCGCCAGGTCGGCGCGCGCATCGAAGCGTACGGGATGCTCTGAGAGGCGATAGTTTGGCTTGGGGCCGAGTGCGCTGCCGTAGGCCGGATGGAGCTTGACACGCCACGTCCGGTCGGAGGTTATCGCCCGGCCGTCGGCGTCCAGATCGAACAGGAGGCCCGGCTTGCCACTGCTCTTGTGGCTGAAACCGTCCTTGCCCCAGTACCAGGCGAGGATCGCAACACTGTTTCCACCGGCCTTCAGATAGGGCGCGAGATCGACCGCATCGAAATAGGTGTCGTCCGGCGTGGGGCCACGCTTCAGCCCGCCTTCCCAGACGACCTGCCTGCCGTTCACCCACAGCCAGTACCGCGAGTCGACTGCTATCCGCGCAATCGCCACCCGAGGCTTCGCTCTCAGCGTGAAAGATTTCCGGGCGCAGGTCCACACATTCGCCGGCTTGGCAGCCACGCCCTCCGTCACGGGCACGCCGATCCACTGCGCGTGCCAGGCCTCGTCCGCCGACGCCGGACGAATCGCGAAGGCGAGGAGACCAACAAGAAGCGCGGCAAGCAGAGCGGGACGAACGATTGCCTCAAGGCACGGTCGCGATAAGTGCATTATCTTTGTTCCTGATCTTGGGAGGGCACGGATACAATTCGGAATCACGTGCGTTCGATAATCCGGTATACCTTCTTCGTCTCCCTCCACGCTACCTTCACTGTGATGTAAAATAGCTGTGGAAGCCACGATGTCGCAAACCAGCGTCTACCATCCCAAGAATACGCCTGAACGGATGAACAGGATTTGCACACGCCGGTGCAGCGACAATCCTTTTAGTCCGTTTCATCCGACAAATCCGAGTTCAGACGAATTCCCCCGAAAGAGGAATCGCACCCCCCACAATCGAACCTAAAATCCGATCCGGCAAAACCCAACCGTGCAGCGTAACCTACCACAGCGGAGCCGCCATGCCTACCAGCAGCATAATAGATAATCGTGACGGTAACACCCTCCTCTCCGGCCTGGCCGCCATGAGCGCGGGCGGGACTGAACTCCGCATTGCAACCGCTTTCTTCAGCCTCGACGCTCTGATGCTCCTCTCCGACACCCTGGAAGGCTTCGACCGAGTCCGTATTCTTTTTGGGGACGACGCGAACGCGGAGCAGCGCCGACGACTGCTCGACCTTCTACGGCAACGCTCCGATGCCGACCTCCTGGCCCAGCGCGAAAAGGTCCCCGTGCTTACGCCTTTGAAGAAGATCGAGGCGCTTTTCGAGGCGGGCAAGGTGGAGGCGCGCTGCTATACCACCAAGAAGTTCCACGCCAAGGCATACCTGATCGATCGCCCCGCCGCGTTCCCCTACCG
>JAYTEU010000465.1:0-3667 GCA_043734985.1 Chthonomonadaceae bacterium | reverse complement strand
GAATACGATAGGCAGTCCGACTTCCTGGTCGGCGGTAGAGGATTTGCCGAACTTCACGACGGAATTGTTCCGGCACGCTGGGATGACTGTGGGGAAACGTGGCAAGCGTTGCCAGTGCCTCATATAGACCTTCGCGCCAGGTGACGGCGGCTCCGGGGGAGGTGGTTTCGATGAGATGAACGGTTGCTGCGTCCACATCGCGTTGAGCGCGCTCAGTGAGGCGCAGCGCGTAGGACGGCGGCTGTTCTTCCCGGTCCTTTCGTTTGCTCACGGCAGATGGACACCGGGCTTCGCCAGTAACATGGCTTTCTGCACCTCCCATCGTGCTTTTTCATCGTCTAATGAAATGGTACGACCGATCTCCATTTCGGCAAGAGCCTCTTCGACAGCAGTGACGCATTCGGCGGAGTCGCGTTCCTGGGCAACGAGCGCGTCCGCGATGGCGGCGACGGCAAAGCGTACACGCTCGTCTTCGGGCAAAAGATTGTTGAGTCGGGAAGCCAATTCATCAGGTAAGTCAATCGTCAAGGTCATGGTTTCACCTCATCACATTCCGATGGAATCGACGTTTGCTGCTAAAGATCATTCTTGCGTCTTTGACCGTATTCTCGGCGCCTGCGCTATATTGCAAGTATACATCATCTTGACGATGGCGTGAGGAGATTACGGGAGCGAAGCCGTCGCTTGCAGGCTGCCGAT
The DNA here is from genome assembly GCA_043734985.1 of Chthonomonadaceae bacterium. GTDB lineage: Bacteria > Armatimonadota > Chthonomonadetes > Chthonomonadales > Chthonomonadaceae > DATGJU01. The sequence continues at coordinate 2,968 of JAYTEU010000465.1, read as the reverse complement.
GGGCTTAAGGTTGTTCTTGACCAGCAGCGCGTTGAAGGCGGTCAACTCCTTGGTCTGTAGCGCTGCCCAAGTCTTTGCAGCCTGCTCGAACTCGGCGCAAATTGCCGCGCACACCTTTCGCAGAGTCTCGGTGGGCGCCATGTCGCCGGAGTCGAGCGTGTTGAGCTGGCGAACGGCCTTTCCGTTGATGGCCGCGAACGTCGGCAGGGGAGGCGGGCCGCCCGCGCCGGGAAATCCTCCGCCGCCGAAACGGCGACCGAATCCCGTGCTGCCGCCTACCGCGACCAGCTTGGCGTCGAGCGCGCGCGCGGCGGTTACGACCTCCGCCGGAGGACTCGCTTTCAAGATCGCCTCGATCGACGTTCGGATTTCCGCGACCTTATGATAGCCGGCCCATGCCTCCTCGGTGCACCGGTAGAGCGCCATTTGTAGTGCGTACTGCTCCCGTAATTCTGCAAATGAGGCGGGCGAGCGCGGATCGTTCCTTACCGTCAGCGTCTGAGTAACCGCTTTGCCGTCCACGGTCAACGTGAGCGTGTAGTCGCCCGGCATCGCCAGCGGTCCTTCGGGTGTTAGTGGCGTTTGGCCAGGGTTGGCGTTGATCTCGTAACTGCGGCTGAAAGCGGACGGCCTGTCGCAACGAAGATCCCAGTTCGTTCGGTTCAGTCCCTGCGCGGTCGGCAGCGGGGATGGCTGCTCGATCCAAAAATCGGGGATCGGCGGGGGCGGTTCGGTGGAAGCGGGAATCGGCGCGCTGGTCAATCGGCGGACGACCTTACCGCTCGAATCACGGACCTCCAGCGTGATCTCACTCGATGGATGAGAGCCGAGATAGTAGTAGATAATGGCTCCCGGCGGCGGATTTAGGGCTTGAGGGACTTCCGGCGGAAAGGGAGTATCGCCGTTGACGTTGCGGCGAACGCGCGTCGCGAGGGCGGGCTTGAAAAGGTGTACAGGTTCCGATCCGCCGGAAAGGGCGATCTGGCGCAGCGGCGATAGATCGTCCAGTATCCAGAATCCGCGTCCGTAGGTACCGACCACCAGGTCGCTGCCCTTGACCACCATATCCCGGTAAGAGGTGGTTGGCAGGTTCAGCATGAGCGACTGCCAGCGGTCGCCGTCGTCCAGTGAGAAGTAGACCGAGCTTTCGGTGCCTGCAAAGAGAAGACCGGGCCTGTTCGTATCCGCGCGGATAACGCGAGCGAAGCTGCCGCCGGGCTGATCGACCGGAAGTCCGGTGATGATCCGCGTCCAGGTCGCCCCGTAGTCGTGCGTTCGGAACAGGTAAGGCTTGTAGTCGCCGCCTGCGTGCAAGTCGACCGCCGTATAGGCTGCGCCGGACTCCAGATGCGAGGCGTCGATGGCCGAAATGTCTGCGCGAATGCCGGTCGGAAGGTCGGGGATTGAAACGTCTGTCCACGTTGCGCCGTGATCGCGCGTAAGCTTTATCAGGCCGTTGCTGGTCCCTGCCCAGATCACGTTCCCGTCCACGCTTGATACCGACATCGATTCGATTGCGCTGCCCTGGCCGGGCCGCTGCGCCTCACCCTCCTCCGCCTCGTTGTGCTTGTCCTCGTCGTCATCATCCGGAGGCGACTGGCCGCCGGCTGGGGCGCCCGCCGGTGGCTGAACGACCGGATCGGGCGTCGCCGGACTCGCGGGGCGGCCGGGACCGCCGGTTCGTTCAGGGCCGCCTGCACGACCTGGACGAACGGGATTTCCAGGGCGACTGGGAGCGTCCGGCACGGTGGGCGGCTTCTCTCCCGGCTTCAGCGACAGGTCCGGGCTGAGGGTGCGCCAGCGCTTGCCGCCGTCGGTGGTCGCCATCAGGTACTGGAACCCGGCGAACAGCTCGCGGGGATTCTTCGGCGAAAAGAGAAGGGGCTGATTGCCGACCTTGCGGAGCGCGAGTTTGGAATCCAGGCTCGGGCTGACGTCGATCCACTGACCGCTTGGATACGTCGTCTTGATGATGCCCCCGCCGGACCCGCCGGCATAGCTCACCTTCGGATTCAGTGGATCGGCCACGATCGAGCCGAATTCGTAACCGGGATGAGGCAGCCAATCCATGTTTGTAATCGCGCCGAGGTTGCCGCGGCTGGCCGTCGCGACCGAGCCGCTGTCCTGCTGCGTGGCATAGACCCAGTACGGATACTGGTTGTCCACCGAGATATGGTAGACCTGGGCCGTGGCCTGGTTATACCAACTGCTCCAGGTCCGCCCTGCATCCAGCGAAACCGTTGCGCCCTGGTCGGTGCCGAAAAAGAGGCGATTGCCGTCTGTCGGGTCCAGCCAAACCTGCTGCGGATCGTCGCCACCGGGCGCGCCCTTGAAACCCGTGAAAGTCTTTCCGCCGTCAAGCGAGCGATAGCTGCAGGTATTGATGACGTAGACGGTATCCGGGTTTTGCGTGTTCACGTATACGCCGCAGTTGTAGCCGCCCTGGCCGTTGGCTATGCGCCGGTCGGCGGCATCCATCTGGCGCCACGTCGCGCCGCCGTCGTCCGACCGGTAGAGGCCGAAATTTCCAACAAGGAACATGCGCTGCCCGTTCGTATGCATGGCGACCGCAACGCTCGTCCGCCCCGCGAGTGGCGGAAGACCGCTCCCGGTTAGCTCTTTCCAGGTCAAGCCCTTGTCGGTCGACTTGTACAGGGCGGTTCCCGATGGCCCCTGCCCCCTGCCGCCGCCGAACCCTCGTGCCTGCCCGGGCGGCGTGTAGTAGTGCATGGTAGTTGCGAGCATAACTTCCGGGTGGTCGTACGCCCAGGCGATCTTTTGCACTCCCGTCTCATCGTCCACGCGGAGCGTTCGCGTCCATGTCGCACCGCCGTCCGTGCTGCGATAGAGGCCACGCGCATCGGATCTGGCGTTCATGGGGCCTTGCGCCGCGACCATGACAAGGTTCGGATCGTGCGGGTCCACGAGGATCGATGGGATATGATCGGTCTTGTCCAGCCCCATGTGC
>JAYTEU010000464.1:0-4579 GCA_043734985.1 Chthonomonadaceae bacterium | reverse complement strand
GACATCGCCGCCAGCGAATCGGCCAGCGCAGCCGTCATACCAATCACCAGCCCGCACCGCGTCAGGTCGCCGCTCCATGCCGACAGCCCTGGGCGCTTGCCGAACGCGGTCCCACAAAGCTGGAACATCCAGGCCATCCCTATCCAGAGGCACGCGGCGCGCTCCACCGCCACGAAAGTCCATCGATCCGGACCACCCGCCAGCCCTCCCACGAACGCCCCAAGCATCACGCACGAAAGCCCCGCCACCGAAGCCGCGGCGCTCCGAAGGCCATCCTTCCCATCCCTCCGTCGTCCCGCCATCACGAAAACCGCCGCCGCCATCATCGGAAGCAGCGAAACGATCGGGTGGTCCGCCCTGTTCACCGAGAGCAGAGCCCCGCTAACAAGAAACAATCCAAGCAGCGCCGCCGTCAATGAAGAGACAGCCAGCGGTTGCGGCCAAATCGACGCCCACGCGGCGGGAGCCGCTAAACCGTAGGGCAGGGGCTCGTCCCCTGCCGCATCGGACGAATGGCCGGTCAAACCGTAGGGTAGGGGCTTGTCCCCTGCCGCCCACACGGGCGCTCCGAAATTCGCCCCGGCGTCGGCCTCACCATGATGGTTGCCGTCCGTCGCAATGCGCTCCTCCCCTGCCGCTCCGGCGTCTCCGCTGTTTTGCCCCGCCGAAGCCGCCGCGCCAATTGGCGCCTGGGCCGCAGGTCGGAGCGCAAGCAGCAGCGACGCGAGCCCCGTGCCGACGGCAAACGGCGCAAGGAGATCCGACGGGCTAAGGTGACCGTCGATCCGCCACAGGACCAGGGCGGTCGCATAGGCCAGGCAGCCGAGCGCGGAGTAAGCGGCGGGAAGAGAGCGCTCCTCCCGGGCGGTCAAGACGTACACCGCGCAGCCGATTGCCAGCGCCAGCGACGACCAAAGCCACTGCGCCGGCATTCCCGTCGTCGGCAGAGCTGCCGCTCCCAGCGCTCCCAGCGTTGCCGCTATCAGTCCGCTGCGCGCAAGCGCATTCGGTGAGAGCCACGCAGCGTTCGTATTCGAGTCCGTGCGATTGCCCCAGACGGCTCCGCGTCTTTCGGCGGCCTCGGTTCCATCGTCTGCGCCTCCGGCTTCGATATATACTGTCGCACCGGCTGCACGCCCGCGCACCCTCGACTCGGAGCCTGTCTGCGCCCGCCGCTCGTCAGCTCCCAATTCGACGAAGCCCACCCTGCGCAGCACGATTGCCGTGGTATAAAGCACAGCCCCGTAGGTCGTGAAGGCTACCGCGTAGGCGCCCAGCGGCGCGTGGAACGCCTCCAGAAGCCCAACCAGCGCGGTTGCCCACATGGCGGCCGCGCCATAGTCGTACTCGGCGCGCGCATCCTGCCGCCCGAGCAGGAGCAGCAGAACGCCGGAAACCATGCCCTGCACCGCATGCGTTAAGGCGTCCGCAAGCGAAAGCCCCGCGCTGCCGGGCTGCCTCCACTGCCCAAGAACCTGCAATGCAATGAGCGACGCCGCGAGCACAAGGCCGACCCTGGCAACGCGTCGCCACGCCTGCGCCAGGCCGTCGCCCTCTCCAGCCTCGCTGCGGATTCGGGCGGCAATCGCGGGAGAGCTGCCCGGTCCCTCATCCTCCGGCCCTGAGATCGAGCTCGATCCTTCCGCCCCGTTACCCGCCTCTCTCGCCAGATGGTCGTTGTACGCAGCCAGCGCCATCGCTCCTGCGGCGATCCCCATAACAAGGAATCCGAAGTGGTTCCATAGAGCGCTGTAAGCCCCCGCCAGCCAGAGCAGCGCGCTCCCAAGAAACAGCGCCGCCGAAGTGAAAACCGCCGACCGCTGCCGGAGCGCCTGGGCTCCCGCCGCGTACACGATACCCGCCAGCAGCAGCACCGGAGCCAGGTCATACGGCCGTATGTGCTCGGAAAGCAGCCCGTTAAGCGCGGAGAGCACCACCACCATCGCCGCAGAGAGGTTCGCCCAAAGCGTCCACGCCGCCCGCCACTGTTCGGGCGTCGGCGCAGTGGCTAATTGCGCGACAGCCGCCCCGCCTACTTCTGGGCTCAGTACCGCCCCCAGTAATAAGGTATCGGTATTCGCATTTGCGTCCGGAGGCGGGTACCCCCTGGGTGCGGCCGCAGGCCACGGTGCCGGGTCGTTTATCGGCCCGGCCAGGCGATTGCCCGGAGACGTACTTGGCACGCCAACCGATGATGCCCCCGGCTGAATCTCTGTTGCGCGCCCGGCCAGCGCGGCGCGCCAAAAGTTGACCGCCGCGACGACAAGATAAGCCGCCCCGAACAGCGCCAGTGGCGTCGCGCGGAAGTCCCGATCGTGCCATGCAGCCAGCCGGAGCGCCTGGAGCAGGGAGAACAGGGTCGTGAGTATTCCGGCCTGGACCAGATGAAGGTAGGGTATTTGGCGGCTGCGCGAGAGAAACAGCCCTGCCAGAGCGGTTCCCAGCGCGCACGCCAGCAGAAGCGCCGGTTTGTGCGGCAGCCCCAGGTGGATCGGCTCCAGCCAGAAGCGGTTGATGGAGCCGATGTCGAAGGCGACTAAGACGCAGGCCAGCGCGTGGAACGCATACGCCGCCCACGGGTTCTCGTCGCGGGTCCGCGAGCCGAACTGCGCGAACATAAACGTCAGGCCGATCAAGATCAGCGGAACCAGTCGGATCGCAATGTCGCCGACTGTTTGCCACGCGATTAGGTTCTTCAGGGCGTAGACGACCAGCATCGTCGCCAGCGCGAAGATTAGTTTCAGCCCGTGCGCCTGGAAGAACAGCCGCAGGTCTTCCGGACTTGCCTGCGGTCGCGGCTGCCGTGCCGGGCGCTTAGGAGAAGTGGACCGGGAAGGCGCTGGGCGTGGCTGCCGCGACCCCAGTCCGTGTAGAACGTGAGATATGTCTTCGGCACGTCGCGTCTCCTGCGGCGTGTCGAACTGCCCCAGCGGTCGATCGAAGGTGAACGGCTCCGACCGTCCTGCTGATACGGCCGCGTCCGCCGCGCTCACGGATGGCCGGGCGTCCGTAGGCAGCGGTGGCACCACGGGAGCCGCCGGGCGAGCGACGGGCAGGGGAGGGGAAATGATCCGATTAAGCGCTGCCGTGCGGCCGTCGAACTCGCTCTGCAGCCGGGAGGCGACGTCGTCCGGCACAATGGACCGACGCTGGAGCCACGGTATCTGCTTCAAGAGATAGGCGATATGGCCCCGCTCAGCGCGAGCGGCCTCCTCCTTGGGGCGTACCCTCCGGCCGCACTTATCGCAAAGCTGCGACCAGTCCGGCACAAGCGCTCCGCAGAGCGGACAGACTAAATCGGACTCCTGCCCTTCGTTTGAGCCATCCTGTGAACTCCCTCGCATGAACCTGCTCCTCAACCCAACCAATGAACACGGGTCAATAACAGTATAGTGCAGAAGCAATCCGTTTGGAATAGGACGAAAGTCCTGAATTACACGACCGCTGGTCCCGGACTCAGCAAAAAGCCCCTCCCCCGAACCCGGAAGAGGGGCGAATACCAATGCCTTTAGATATGAGTTGGTCAAGCATTGAGTCCGCGAAGGCAGACTTCGTAAACTCGGGTACCCTTTGGGTGCGGCATTTCAATGCCGCGCATCTCAATTGAAAAAGAAAACTACTTGCCGTGGCAGCGCTTGAACTTCTGGCCGCTTCCGCACCAGCAGGGATCGTTCCGCCCCGGCAGCTTGCCGCCCGGAGCCCCCTCGTTGCCCTTACCGTTCCCGCCAAGGCCGATCCCCGAATCCATGTTCGTACTGATGATCCTCGGCTGGTCCAGATCCTGCATCGGCGTATAGCGCGGCAGGCCCTCGGGCAGGGAGGTGTTCAGCGTCGGCGGCGGTGTCTCTTCCCGAACGATCTGAATATGGAAGATTCCCTTCACAATATCATCCTGGATCGCCTGCTGCATGCGCTCGAACTCGTCGAACGCCTCTTTCTGGTAGATCAGCAGCGGGTCCTTCTGCTCGTAGCCGCGAAGATTGATCCCCTCGCGGAGGTAGTCCATGTTCGCCAGATGCTCCATCCAGCGAGCGTTCACCGCGCGAAGCGCCATCCAGCGCTCTAGATCCCGCATCGTCCCCTCGCCCTGCATCTCGTCGAACATCTCCTCCTTGGAGGCATAGACGTTCTCTACGTAGTCGGTGAGGAATTCGACCAGCTCCGGGCGCGTCTTGCCATGCAGATCTTCGGAAGTGAGCACCGGCGACAGGGCGAAGAAGTCGTCCAGCTCCCGGAACATCGCCTCGTACTCCCACTCCGTGCTGGGCACGTCCGCGGGCGTCTTGATCTCCACCACGCTCGAAACCGTCTCGCCCACATAGACCAGCACCGTCCCCCGGAGGTTCTCGCCCTCCAGGATGCGCCGCCGCTCCCGGTAGATCAATTCGCGCTGCCGGTTCATGACGTCGTCGTAGTTAAGGACGTGCTTACGCGAATCGAAATAGTGCGATTCGACCTTTTTCTGCGCGTTCTGGATCATCTTCGAGAGGAAGGGGTTGTCCATCGCCAGGTTCGGCTCCCAGGTCCGCAGCCACGGATGGTTCGCCTTGTCCCCGAACAGTCGCCACAACTCATCCTC
>JAYTEU010000463.1:0-17558 GCA_043734985.1 Chthonomonadaceae bacterium | reverse complement strand
CGACTGCCGACTGCCGATTGCCGACTGCCGATTACCGACTGCCGATTGACCTAAACCTAATGCCGGATTTCGATGCCATAGTATACGGAACCGTGTGCGTGGACCTGATGTGGCGGGTAGACCGACTCTCTGCTCCCGGTTCGTACGAGCCTATCCAGGAGGAGCGCCGCACGATCGGTGGCGAGGCATCCAATACCGCAATCGCCCTTTCGCGCTGGGGCCTGCGAGTTGCATTGGTGGGAACGGCAACCGGAGACGACGAGAATGGCCGCCACCTGCGCGGCATGTTCGCCAGGGATGCTCCTGAGATCGATATCAGCAAGGTTGGTATCTGGCCGGGCGCTTCCACTGCCTATTGTGTCTGTATCGCGACGCCCGATGGGCACAGAACCATGTACGGCAGTGGATTTACAGGGATGCAGTGCCCCGACCTCGATCCGGAGTTCGTTCGCCGGGCAAGCGTGTTCACGCTCGATCCGAACGCCTATGAGTCTGGATTGAAAGCGTGCGGCATCGCTTCCGCCGCGGGCGTCCCGATCGTTGCAATGGACTACACGCTTTCGTCGGAGGTGAATTCCACGGCGGAAATCTCGGTGACTTCGCATGCCCAGATAGCTGTAAGCGGTTCGGTTCGCGCGTACGGTGAGTATGCGGCCGCGATACGCGACAGGCACGGCTGCACCACCGTGGTAACGTGCGGAGAGAGCGGCTGCTTTGTGGCGGAACATGGCATCGAGGGCAAGCCTGCCGTCCACGTGCCCGCCTTTACTGTAGATCGCGCGATCGACACAACCGGGGCCGGGGATATCTTTCGCGCCGGCCTGATCTATGGCCGCCATCGAGGATGGGACATCGTCTATGCGGCAAGGTACGGTTCCGCGGCGGCGGCGCTGAACTGCACCGAATTGGGCGGATGGGCCGGCGTGCGGCCCGCCGGCGAGGTGGAGGCATTTCTTCGAAGCGCTAAGCCCCTGCCCGTCCGATTCGATTGACAAGCACGTGAGCAAGAGTGTGTACTTTGCAAGGGAGCGATGCCATGCAGACTGTTAAGCAAGTCGTCTGTCCGCGCTGCCAGGAGTTGAATCCCGCGAACGCGTTCAACTGCGATCATTGCGGCGCCGAGATCGCCCCGCGACCCAAGCCGCGCCCAGTTGTTACGCTCGAGCCCGAGCCACTATCGGACCTGCCGCGGTTGATGTGGGCAGTCATCTGCGCGTTCCTGGCGCTCTGGGGTCTGATGGCGTCCGGTATTCTGCGCGGTTTGACCGGCCTCATCACTCACCCTTACCTTCTAGCCTCGGCGGCCGTCGCCTGCTTGGTTCTTACGGGCCTATTTCTTGCGGAGAAGGCTTCCCGCGAACCGCCACCGGACCGTCTTCTTTCCGCGAGAGACTTGATGGCTCTTGCCTGGACGGCCACGGCCATGCTCGGTGCAACCCAGTTCGTAAAGTACACCATTCCCTCGATCCCCGTAATCACCCGTTACGAGATGGCAGTCAAAAAGGGTGACGGATGTCGTATTGAAGTGTTTGTGAAGGGCGAAACCGGCGACGAACTGTGGAGGTTAACGGGCGCGAGCAGCGCCAACGGGAACGAGGTCGTCGGCATCATCGTGCGCCGGCCCGGCGGAGGGAGCTCCCGCTTACCCACCACCATGCATACTCCTCAAGGTGACTGCGAGATTGTTAAATACCATCTGATGATCGGCGGCCGGGAGGCGGATAAGGTCGATGGGATTGGGCAGTAGGCTGCCTAAAGTCCCCGGACCCTATCCACGATGGCGCCAAATATCTCTACGGTTCGATCGAGCTCCTCCTCGGTCGTGCAGCGGCCGAGGCTGAACCTGATTCCGCTGGATGCGAGCGGATCGGAGAGACCGATGGCCTTCAGGACGTGTGACGGCTCGATGGAGCCCGACGAGCAGGCGGCTCCGCTGGAAGCAGCCACTCCCTTGCGATCGAGGTTCATCAGCATAGTGGCGCCCGAGATGCCGGATACCGAAACGTTCACATTGTTCGGCAGTCGCCCGACTATTGGACCATTGAGCATTAGATTGGTTACACTGCGACTTAGCGATAAAATGAATCGATCCCGAAGGCCGGCAAGCCTGTGCGCATCCTCCTGCCTGCGAGCCCGTGCAAGCTCGGCCGCCTTGCCGAACCCCACTATCGCCGCGACATTCTCGGTGCCTGCCCGCTTTTCACGCTCCTGTGTACCCCCGTGTACGATCGGCGATATTCGCGTGCCCTGCTTTATCGCCAGTGCGCCTACTCCCTTCGGTCCATAAAACTTATGGCTGGAAATGGTCATCAAGTCGCAGTCGAGCAACTTGAAGTCAACTTCCAGGAGTCCCGCTGCCTGCACGGCGTCGCTGTGGAACAGCACGCCCCTTTCCCTGGCAATCGCCGCTATTTCGGCAGCAGACTGAATTGTGCCGATCTCGTTGTTTGCGAACATTACGGATACAAGCGTCGTACGTTCCGTGATCGCATCCCGGACCGCCGAGGGTGACACAAAGCCCTCCCGGTCGACGGGCAGCACCGTTGCAGTAAAGCCATGGGTTTCCAGATTGTGGGCGGTTCGCAGGATCGCCGGATGTTCGATAGCCGTCGTAATAAGATGGCCACGGCCGGCGCACGCGCCGTACATCGCGCCTGCCAATGCAAGATTGTCTGCTTCGGTGCCGCTGCCGGTGAAATAGACCTCGCTATAGTCAGCGCCGATCAAACGGGCAACCTGGTCTCGCGCCTCGTCCACGGCCGCCCGGGCTCGCCTGCCATAGCGGTGAACGCTGGAGGGATTGCCGCAGGAGAGAGGGCCGGTAATATATGGCATCATTGCGTCCGCCACCTCCGGGTCCACGGGTGTCGTTGCGGAGTGATCCAGGTATATGAAGGAGTCTTGTGAAGTAAGCGTGTTCATGGTGGCTATTGTATCATACCCGTGAGGCGGCCATTCAAAGGAAGTGCGGCGCGGCGTCCGGCATTGCGATTAGCCGCAACGTTCCATTCAATGTTGTAACACCGTGTCGTAGGGCCGGATGTGCAGCTAATTGACGAGAGAAGGCGATTGCAGGCTTCGAATTTGTGAGGGACCAGGTCATGGGGTAGGGTTCGGAGATTGCAATTAGAAACCGGGGGCTTCGGCCTCACCTGAAAACTGGCCGGCCGAAGACCCGAGAAACGATCGATTACCTGCGGCGAAGGAACGCTGGTATGTCCAGCTCATCGGCATTGGACTTCCGCAGTTCAGGCTGGCGGGCCGCGGGCGTACCTACGGGAGCGGGAGCCGCCGCTTCACCCGGGCGGGCGGGCACGGGAGGAGGAGGAGCCAATCCACTGGTGCGGGCGGCGGCGTTCGGTTCGGTCTGGCTTGTCCGAGTGTCTGTGCCGATTCGAGGCGCGCTGACTGCCGCGTTCGCGCGGCTGCCGGCGATCATTGCCTGCTGCTCCGCCTGCCCAAATCCCGTGGCGAGAACCGTGATGCGAACTTCGCCGTCCATCTCCGCGTCGGCAACCCAACCGTAGATAATGTTGGCGTCTTTCTGGTCGCAGAGCTGAGAAATCTGGTCTGCCGCCTCCGTGAATTCGGCGAGCGTAAGATCGTTGCCGGAGGTAACGTTGACGAGAACTCGGGTTGCGCCGTTGATGCTGGTCTCCAGCAATTGGGACGAAACGGCGTTCTGTGCCGCTTCGACCGCGCGGTGATCGCCGCTCGCCATGCCAATGCCCATGAGAGCCGGACCGGCGTGCGACATGATCGCGCGAACGTCTGCGAAGTCGACGTTGATCATGCCCGGGATAGTAATGATATCGGAGATACCCTGCACGCCCTGTCTCAAGATGTCGTCCGCCATGCGGAAGGCTTCGACAAGCGTCACCTTGCGGTCGCCCACCGTCAGCAGGCGCTCATTCGGTACTACGATGATGGTATCGACGCGGGACTTGAGATTCTCTACTCCCTCGGCGGCAAGTTTGGCGCGGCGCGGCCCTTCAAATGGAAATGGCTTCGTAACGACCGCGACCGTAAGCGCGCCGATCTCACTCGCGATCTCCGCGATGATGGGCGCGGCGCCCGTTCCCGTGCCGCCGCCCATTCCCGCCGTAATGAACACAAGGTCAGCGCCATCGAGAAGCTTTTTGACTTCGCTCTTACTCTCTTCGGCTGCCGCGCGGCCGATTTCCGGGTTTCCTCCAGCGCCAAGGCCGCGCGTGGAATTCTCGCCAAGTTGAATCTTTCGCGGCGCGTTGGAGAGGTTGAGCACCTGGACATCGGTATTCATGGCGAGGAATTCGATGCCGGTAAGTCCCGCATCAATCATGCGGTTGACGGCATTTGTACCGCCGCCGCCAACGCCGATAACCTTGATTCGCGCGGAACCTAATTCCGGCAGATTTACATTCATTGTTGGTGCCACCCTCCCCGAAGTCGTTATTTGTAATATCTGCAGGCAGCCCGTGTGGGCTAATTACCTGCCGCCAAGTTTATCGTCCATCGATGCCTTACGATCCGCCGACAGGCACCCGCACGGTAATCCATGCGCGGGTACCGCCGACCCTTCCGCCATTCCGCGCCCGAGACGAACCGAGCTTCAGATTCCGAAAATCTCGCGCAATCGCGCCCACCATTTCTGAAACCCGCTAAGTGGGTTTGCGCCGCTATGTGAACCGCTGGATCGCTCGACGGCCGCCCGGCGCGCGCCATATTGGACCAGTCCGACGGCAGTTGCGTACATCGGATGCATGAGAGCTTCGTTTAGCCCAATTAAGCCGTACGGGCGGCCGACGCGGCAGGGAAGCCCCATTACCTGCTGTGCCACTTCGACGACGTTCTTGAGTTGGCTCCCGCCGCCGGTAATTACCACGCCGAACGGTATTCGGTTCAGGCAGTCTCCCTGCGAGAGCTCGTCCCTCACCAACTCGAACAGCTCCTGCACGCGTGGCTCAATAATCTGGGCCAGGGCACGTCGACGCAGTTTTCGGGCCTCGTCCCTCGCGACCTGCTGGACGGCGATCACTTCGTCCTCCTGGACCATCTCCGTAAGCGCGCTTCCATGCTCTGTCTTGAGACGCTCGGCCTCCGGCTGGCCAACCTTCAAGCCCTCGGCGATATCGTTCGTGATGTGATTGCCTCCGACCGCGACCACTGCTGAGTAGAAGATCTCACCGCCATAAAATACCGCGATGTCTGAGGTACCACCGCCGATATCGACCATACAGACGCCAAGATCCTTCTCCGTAGCAAGCAGGACCGCCTCACCGGACGCGATTGGTTCCAGCACCGCTTCCGCGACCTCCAGCCCAGCCTTCACCACGCACTTTTCCACATTCTGGAGAAAAGTGACCGCGCCATGGACGATATGAGTCTGCACTTCCAGGCGAGTGCCGCTCATTCCAACCGGCTGCCGGACGCCGCTCTGCCCGTCGACAGAGTAGTTACGCGGGATTGCGTGCAGTATCTGCCTATCGGGTGGAAGGACGATCACGCGCGCCTGTTCGTTGACCCTGTCCACGTCCTCGCGTGTTATCTCCCGGTCGGGCCGCGTGATTGGAATTATCCCGCTGCTGTTGAGAGACGCGATATGATCTCCCGTAACACCGACGTAAACGGATTCGACTTCGCGGTTGGCCTGGGTCGCCGCCTTTGTGACAGAGTCTTCGATCGCATGGGCTGTCGCCTCGATGTCGATGACCACGCCACGCCGGATCCCATGCGACACGCTCACGCCGGAACCAAGGAGGATAAGCTGGCCTTCTTCGTTCAGCTCCGCGATAAGCGCGCAAACCTTCGTCGTTCCAATGTCCAGACCCGTTACGATCTCGCTTTTACCCACGTTCGCCACCATTTTCCGGCATGGCCCGTGGACAAACTGACGGACGCTGCTGCAAAGAAACTTAACAAGGATTATTGTTGGGCGCGCCGTGCGCGTCTAATGCCAAGGCAATCGCCCTAATTCAGTCGTCAAATATTACCAGGGAATTCTGGCGAAGAGCGACACAGTTCAGGCTGAGGACGACCGTCGAAGGGTCTAAATGCTGCCGCCGATCTCGGGCTTTTGATTGAGAGCCGCGCTTGGAGCCGGCGCCGCCGCGTTCTCCTCTCGTTGCTGGCTTCGGGCCAAAGCCGATTTATTGAGGTAGTAGCGACGGATCAGGGACAGGTTCAGGAAGATGCGGGAACCCAGTACCAGCACGGATACCAGTGCGAAATCCAGGCCTATCAGTTTTGCGAATGCAATCAGCCCGGCCGCCAACAGAGTATTGAGCAGGAAGCCACTTACGAAGATGTCGTTCTGGAAGCGGCCTTCGATGCCGGCGCGAATCCCGCCGAATGCCGTGTCGAGGCCAACAAGAGCCGCAACGGAAAGGTAGGGCGCATACTCGACCGGCACCCACCAATCGAACCTGGATAGTACAAGCAATCCGATAAGGAAGCCGGCCGCAAGGCTCGCTATCGGAAACCACGCTTTCATGAAAGATCTTCCTTTACTGCAATGCCCCCTCGTCGAAATTTGAAAAGTAAGGGCGGCCGGCCGTGGTCCGCGCCCTGTCGAAATCCGTAACATAAGCTATGGCGATGTCGCGGAGGATCCCTTAGAGCTTGTGCAAAAAGCGCTCCTGCCCAAAACTTGGGGGAGTCGTAACATTTCGCAACGGCTGGTTCCTCCAGAATTGGGGGTTAGGGGGCGTTTTCATACACTTTCTTGCCGGACTTGACCGTTTTCGACCATCTGCGCTGAGTATTACCGGAAAAGGCCGGCAGTCGAAGCGAAGTGACTTTTTCCCCGCGAGCCATCGAAAAGTCGTACCGCCGAATATTGTCCAATACACCGTTCGAGATGCTCAGCGCGCTGAGCAGTGTATCCGGGTCGCCTATGGCTTTCACTTGAAAAGGAGCGCCCTCTTTCCAGTCGTTAACCATCGCGACGGGTCCGACACAGCGCACGGCGGTGGAATTCACAACACGTTGGCTCCCAACGCCGATCGCCTCCGCCCCCGCGGACCTGAGCTCGTTTATCACCTCATTGATATCGCGGTCATGGATCAAATACTGGTCTGGGTTCACGCCGATCATCGGCTGCTTCTTGCTGTCTTGAAGCGTCACGATCACTCCCGGGCCGCTGACTTCGGTAAGGCCCGCATACGCGCGCGACTCTTGCAGCGCAGAGTAAAGCGCCTCTTTGCCGTCGTTTCCCTTTGCGATAATGCCTTCGAGAACCTTTTTGTCCTCGCGGAGCTTCTTAATCTCTTCGCTGTCCTTGACGACCTTGTCTTCGGTCTTCTTCGCGAAGTACGAGTAGTCGAACCCTGGGCGAATGGCGCTCAGCCCCGACCTCGCTATCTTGTTGGACGTATACACCGCTGCGGCAAGCAGCCCGCCAAGAACAAAGCAAAGTATGCTTATCTGCCAGTAAAACGACTGATGACGAATCGTGGCCGAGAATACGCTCATTTTGCTATTACACTACTCTTTCCGGATTGAAACTTTGTATTGCGCGGACTATACAACTATAGAGCGATACCTCCATCGGGCTGCGGCGCGTCCGAAACGGGCGCCGCGCTCGACGGATTGACAGGACCGACCTGGATGTCCTTCTTCAGGGTGCATGCCGGCTGCTTCGGTACCGAAAGGTTTATTGCGACCATGCGGCTTGATACGTTTGGATCCAGCGTATAAACCCGCTGAACGTATTTCAGCTTCTCAGTCAAATCATCGGGCTGGCCCAGATGTACCTGGATTCCATCCATCATATTTAAGCACATATTTCCCGCAGGGTCAATATCTATTTTGGCAATATGTACCATTGTCTGACTAGTACCGTCAAGGTAGATCTTAATAGCTGCCAACAAGGACTCGTCACGCAGCGGCACGCCCGCCCGAACGTCAAGGCTCTTATCTACTGTAATCCGAGGCAGTCGACTCTCTTCGGCAGCCCGCGCGATTCTTATCGGCACGCCTGTCTCATCGATTTCATAGCGCCGTCCGGCAATCTCCGCAACCACGACGGATTGCCGCGGCGCAAAGTGGATTATCAGGCCGTGCGGAGACATCCAGCCTACACGGGCGGTGCGAACCCATGGGAGCAGTTTCATACGGCGCTCGATGCTGCCCAGTGGCGCTCGCAGCAGGTTGGTCCCCGCCGGAACCTCTGCCATGCGTCGCGTCGTGGCCGCTTCCTGGGCAGGAAGCGATTCATCGCCTCGAACAGCAACGTGATTGATGCCTAGCAGCGGAGAGGTAAGTGCAGCCCCGGCAAGCTCAAACCCAAGCGCCATAGTCAGGGCGAGCAGAATGCGAGTCCGCCGTTCGCGCACCTCCGTCTGGTGCGATTTCCGGTTTCCCAGGCCGTTCTCGCGGCGGCGCGTGGACCGCCTGGCGATCCTGAGCGAATGAAACGAGCTTCGTTTTCTGCCCCCACGCGGGCTCGCGGATGCGTCAGTCATGCAGCGCTCCTTGCTTATGATCCAGGGCCGACCGGATCAGGCGATCCAGGAGTTGAGCGAACGAAATCCCGGCATGTTCGGCGGCCTGCGGCAGGAGACTCGTTGGCGTCATTCCCGGGATGGTATTCACTTCCAATACATAGAGCAGCCCGTCCGACAGGATGAAATCGGTCCGGGAGACTCCCCGGCATCCGAGCAGTGCATGGCAACGGCACGCGATCTCCTGAGCCTTGCGCGCGATCTCATCCGGAATGCGCGCGGGAATAATGTGCTCGCTTCCGCCGGAGGCATACTTGCTTTCGTAGTCGTAGTATTCGCCCTTCGGCACGATCTCGATCACCGGCAGCGCTTCCGCCGGCTCGCCCGCGAAGTCGATTACGCCGACCGTGATCTCCATTCCGCGAATGTACTTCTCGATGAGGGCTGTCTCATCGAGTGTCAGCGCCAGTTGGACGGCCGCGAATAGCTGATCGGGACCGGCGACGAGGGTGCAGCCGCAGGTCGATCCACCGGCATTCGGCTTCACGAATACCGGAAAGCCCAGATGCGTCTCCACATCGACCAGCGATGCGTGACGGAACTCCTCTTCACCGCAGCCGGCAAGCGCGTGCCGGGTAACGTAGATACCGTCGATGACGGGAACGCCCGCTGCCTTGAAGACACGCTTCGACATCACCTTATCCATGGCAAGCGCGCTGGCGAGCACGCCCGATCCTGTATAAGGCAGTCCCATCACCTCAAGCATGCCCTGGACCGTGCCATCCTCGCCGCCCTTGCCATGAAGCGCAATGAACACCACATCGGGACGGACCATAGTTGTCCGCGATTCGCCGGGTTCTTGGCAGAGGCCGGCCGCATCGCCGGCGCTCTGGAGCGCGCCGCCTGTTTCGTGCTGAGTTTCGCCTGCGGCCGGCAAGGCGGCAGTCTCGCCGGACGTTAGGCGAAGAAGGTCGCGCGTATCGAGCGCCATCACATCATAGAACGTGGGATCGAGCGCGGCAGCCACCATCTTGCCGCTCACAAGTGATACTTCGCGCTCGGTAGAAGTCCCGCCCATCAGCACCGCTACTTTGAGCCGCCCGCCAAGCCGCTTTGTATTCGGATGACTCATAGCGCCCTCTCCGCAGCCACTCCGCGTTTCACAAACGACTCTCCCTGTTCGCGGATATCGCCCGCGCCCATAAATACAACCACGTCTCCGGCTCTTACGATTTCGGCGAGCACGGCGGGAATCGCGCGTTTGTCCGATAGGAACCGTGCATCCAGCTCCGGCCGCGCGCGCTGCGCAAGCCTGACAATATTGCCGGCATCCACTCCTGCGATCGGCGCCTCGCGCGCCGCGTATATATCCGTTACGATCAAAACGTCGGACTGCGCCAGTTCCTCCGCAAACTCCTTCAAAAAATCGCGAGTGCGGCTGAAGAGATGAGGTTGAAATATGGTAATCTGCCGCCGCAGCGGATAAGCGCTTTTCAATGCATCGAGCGTCGCTCGGATCTCCGTGGGATGGTGGGCGTAGTCATCGAATACTAGCGCCGAGCCGCCACTCACCTCGATTTCACCCAGAATATCCTGGCGCCTGCCCGCGCCGCGAAACGCTGAAACTCCGGCGGCGACCTGATCCAGCGATAGATCGTCCAACATCATTGCCACGGTAGCCGCGCCGAGGGCGTTTTCAATATTGTGGCGTCCCGGCACCATCAGCTTGACGCTTACGCGACGCCGCCGCATGCCGTCGAAAAGAAAGGTCGGATGCTCGCCAAGTTCGACGGAGTGCGCCACTACGTCTGAGGTCGAAGGCTCAAGCCCGTAGAAGACCGTCCGGTTTCTCAGATCGGATTCCGGAGGACCGAACAGGCGCTGAACCCCGGCATCGTCGCCACATGCCACAATCGAGCCGCCTTCGGCTAGCCCGTCCAGAAACGTCCGAAAGGCCGCAAAGACCCCGGCCTCCGTGCCATAGTGGTCCAGATGATCGGCCTCCACATTGGTAACGATCGCAAGCATGGGATGCAGGTGAAGGAACGAGTCATAAGCCTCGCAAGCCTCGGCAACAAACGGACCATTCGGGCTGCCGATACGAACGTTGCCGCCCAGTTGCGCCACCTCACCGCCGACAAACACCGTCGGGTCCAGTCCCGCCTGCTCCAGTATTACGCCGAGCATGCCGGTTGTGGTCGTCTTTCCATGGGTTCCGGCGACCGCGATCGTGGGTCCTTTATGAGCTGTCATCAGTTCGCCGAGATAGGCTGCCCTCAAAACAATCCGGATTCCCCGGGCTCTCGCCTCGGCGATTTCCGGATTTTCATCGCCTACGGCAGCAGTCGCAACGACGAGGGAGACCCCCTCCGCAACGTTCTCGCGCCGATGGCCCTGATAGCACTCCGCGCCCAGGTGCATCAGCCTGGCCACGGCAGGATTAGACGCCGGGTCCAGGTGCGTGTCGGAGCCTGAAACGCGCGCGCCGCGTGCCTGCGCAACCTGGGCCAGCGCGCTCACGCCGATCCCGCCAATACCGATAAAATGGATAAATTCTTGCATTTAATGGTCTAAAGTTTATTACAACTACCAACTTAAGGTTACTAGAATATACCTGATTCGAGACCAGGTCAACGGGAACAGAAAACCAATCATAAGTTCAAAATTATGTCCGCCACGGTATCGGCGGCTTCGGGTCGGCTGATCGCGCGGCTGGCGGAAGCCATCGTGCGCAGACGCTCGGGAGAATCCCTGAACTGAAGCAGTTCCGCAATCAGCCCTTTTGAGTCGACGCCGGACTCTTTGCGACAGAGCGCCGCCCCTACCCTTGCCAACGCCATCGCATTCGCGGTCTGATGGTTCGCGTAGGCCGTCGGCAGTGGAATGACGATAGCGGGAAGGCCGTTTGCCGTCACTTCGCTCAGTGTCGATATTCCGCCGCGACAGACGATCACGTCGGCTGCACGATAGGCCGACGGCACCTCATCCTCCGCCAGGAAGCCCACGGGACAGTATGCCGCTCCCTGCTCCAAATGCAAAGCAGCTACCGCATCGCGCACATCCGACAGATTGTTTGGCCCGATCTGGTGCAGCACCTGCACCCCGGCGCTCAACAGTTCGGGCAGGGCCGTCACCACGACGTTATTGATAGCGCGCGCGCCCTGGCTTCCCCCGATCACCAACACGGTAAAGCGATCCCGCGCAAGCGGCGAGAATCGCGCGCGCGCCATCACCCGATCGACGTCCGCCGGCGCAACTATTCCCGCGCGCAGGGGAAGGCCGGTGACGATCGTCCGTTCGGCCGGGAAATGCGCCGCTGTCTCGTCGAACACTACACAGATTTTGCGCGCAAATCGGGCCAGCATGCGGTTCGTACGCCCCGGGATCGAGTCCGGCGCCAGTATCACTGTAGGAATTCCCAGCGACTTACCCGCCAGCGCCGCCGCTGCAGCTACATACCCCCCCGCACCGACCACGGCCTCGGTCTTAAATGCCCGCAGGTACTGCCTCGCCTCCTGGAATCCGCGGACCAGCGAAAGCGCTACGCCGATCGTCGAGAACGAAACCACTTTGCGCAGTTTGCGCGCCGTCACCCCTTGAAAGGGTATACCGGCCTTCGGGACGATCTCGGTCTCCATGCCGGATACGCTCCCGACATAAAGCAGCTCGCAATCCGGTCTCTTACGCCGCAATCCCTCGCAGACGGCAAGCGCCGGGAAAATGTGTCCTCCCGTGCCTCCGCCGCTCACTACAATTCGCATAATTTCGCCTGTTAACTCGCCGGCTGACCCGGCGGCGCCGGATGCTGGCCAATACTCAATAGGACTCCCACGCTTGCCAATAACATCACCAGCGACGAGGAACCGTAGCTGATAAACGGCAGGGGCACTCCCGTCGCGGGAATCGAAGCGGTGGCTACGCCCATATTGATCAGCGCCTGCCAACTGATCAGGGCCGTCAGTCCGCCGGCGAGCAGCGCTCCGAATCGATCGCGGGCGCCTTGCGCGATGATAAAGCCGCGAACCCCAATGATTATCAGTAGGCCGACAACCGGCAGCACTCCGATTAGGCCCAGCTCTTCCGCCATAGTTGCAAAGACAAAATCGCTGTTCGCCTCCGGAAGGAAGTACTTTTCGCGTCCCTTGCCCCAGCCCATTCCCAGCCACTCTCCGGATGCCACGGCCCACTTCGCGTGCATGACCTGGTAGCCGCGCCCCTGTGGATCCTTCTCAGGATGGAGAAACGTGTCGATCCTGTGCGAGCGGTGCTGAAACACGGAGACCATCATGAGGCCCATAACCGCAGTCGCGCCCAATATCATCAGAAGGTGCCGCTTGCGCATTCCGGCGAGGAATAGCTGCGTCAGCACCGCGAGAAAGAGAACTACCGCAGTTCCCATGTCCGGCTCGCGCTCGATAAGCAGGATGTAGACCGTTGTGATCGCCAGAGGCGGTCCAAGCCACAGAATCGCAGCGGATTCGCCGCGGCGAGGTTTGAGGCGCGGCAAGGAGAGCAGCTTCGCAACGTAGATGATCAGGCAGAACTTTGCCAGCTCGGACGGCTGAAGATGCAGCTTCCGCGTTCCGATCCAGCGTGTCGCGAAGCCTTCGTGGTAGCCGATATGCGGTATGAATACCGCAATAAGCAGGATCAATCCGATGATCATGAGCGGGAACGCCAGGCTCCGCAGGCGCCAGTATCCGACCCGCATCATGATGAACATTGCCGCCAGACCGATAATGGCTCCGGTGGCCTGGTGCGCCAGGAAATGGAAGATCGCTTTGTTATGGTTCAGCTCCTGAATGTAGCTCGAATCCACGACCATCAATAGGCCTATCACCACCAGAATCAGAGTCGTGCCAAACAGCCAGAAATCCATCGGGCGGCGGGGGTATGCCACGGTTTGGGTGCTCACAAGCGCTCCTCCAGTTGGCGTACGGCGGTACGAAATGCCGCGCCGCGCGCCTCGAAATCTCGGAACATGTCAAAACTTGCGCACGACGGGGAAAGCAGCACCGCCTCCCCTGGTCGTGCCATTTCGGCGGCGGATGTTACCGCGGCCTCCAGGCTCGTCTCCCGGCTGATTGCACCGTAGCCGCAGCTCCGAAACGCAGCCTCCATCTTGCCGACTGCGGCGCCGATCAGAATCAAGTGCCTGGCTTTGCGATGCAATGCCGGCGCCAGGGGTTCGAAATCGAGCCCTTTGTCCGCGCCGCCCGCGATCACGATCGTGGGTCTGTCCATGGCTTCCAACGAGCAGATAGCGGCAGCTACGTTGGTACACATGCTGTTGTTGACAAAGCGCACTCCGTTGACGTCTCCCACCCACTCCATGCGGTGCGCAACGCCTCCGAAGCCTTTTACCGCCCGGGCTATCGCCTCGGCGGGCACATCCATAGCGAGCGCGGCCGTTGCCGCTGCCAGCACGTTCGCGACGCTGTGCGCTCCGGGAAGCGTGGCCGGCATGTCGCTCGCGTTCATTATTGCGACCTCGGACTCGCGCGCGCCGAGCCGAATTGTCAGCGTCCCCTGGTCTACCCATGCACAGGGGCCGTCGTCCGGAGGCGGCCCTTCCGTAGTAAACCATACTCGACGCGCTAGTCCCGGCCGTTCGCCGATCTCGCGGGACGCAGGATTATCGCAGCCCACCACGGCCCAGTCGTTCTCACCCTGAGCCGCGAAGATGCGCGCCTTTGTGCCTGCATACTCCTCGAAGGAGCGGTGCCGATTGAGGTGGTCGGCAGTTATGTTGGTCAATATTGCGACTCGGGGCGCGAACCGCTCCACCCATTCGAGCTGAAAGCTGCTGATCTCCGCGACCAGGATGTCCGAGGCAGGGTCGGCCTCGCGCGCGGCCTCGACGAGCGTCTTCTTGATCTCATCGGCGCTGACGTTTCCACAGACAGTCGCGCGCCGCCCGCCCTCTTGGAGCATCGCCGCGAGCAGCAGCGCCGTCGTCGTTTTGCCGTTCGTACCCGTCACCGCGAGGATCGGGGCGGCCGTGATCCGATACGCCAGCTCGATCTCCGACCAAACAGGTATCCCGCGTTCAACTGCGGCGACAAGCACATCAGCGGTTACGGGGACGCCCGGACTTGTAATCACAAGCGCCGTCTCTGCGGGAAGCGCATCCTCAGTGCTCCCGCCGAACACGCAGCGCGTCCCCGCCGCGCGGACCTCATGGGCGATAACGGCCAGATCGCTTTCGGGTTTGCTGTCGGAGAGCGTTACTATCGCGCCAAGTTCCGCGAGGGCCGCAACGGCTGCCACGCCGCTGCGCGCGGCCCCAACGACACTGACCAACGCACCGTTCAGATTTTCAATCTCCAAGGACTTCATTGCTGCTGCTCTAAATCTACCGTTAGTACGGGTCGCTTACCCTATCCGCCCCCAAAGCAGCGCCAGCGCGGCAAGCATCGCTCCCGCGATCCAGAAGCGGCTCACTATGGCGGTTTCCGGGATGCCCAACTCCTCGAAATGGTGGTGGAGTGGCGTTCGGCGAAATACTCGATGCGCACGGGCGTACTCGATTCCCTTCGTTCGCCTGCGCCATTTGAACACGCTCACTTGAATGATAACGGAGATCAGCTCCGTCCAGCACAAGAGCGATGCGACGATGAGCGCTACCTCCTGCTTGCCTGCGAGCGCCACTCCCGCAATCGCGGCTCCTATCGGTAGGGAGCCGGTGTCGCCCATGAACACCCTTGCGGGGTGCGCGTTCCACCAGAGGAAGCCGGAAAGTCCGCCTGCCAGCGCCACCGTAAGCAGACTAAGGTGCGGATGCGACAGCCAGAGCAGCGCGGCAGCCGCTAAAAAGATCAGTATCGTGACACCGCTTGCAAGCCCATCCAGCCCGTCCGTGAAGTTCGTAGCGTTGGATAGCCCTACCAACAGAAGAACCGCGAGCGGGTAGTATGCCCATCCCAGGTCCAGCGGCGGGATCAACAGGCCGCTCGGCGCAAACTGTATCTGCGTTGTGATCGGCTGGGCAGTCCGCGCCATCCACAGGACGAACCCGATCGCGATGATACACTGCGCGATGAACTTCTGCGGCGACGTCAGCCCGAGGTTTTTACCACGTCGAGCGCTCAGGTAGTCATCGGCAAATCCCACTGCTGCAAACCCGAGCGTCATCGCAAATACGGGTAGAAGCGCCGGTTCCGCGTGGCCGAAGCCGGTCCCGGCTATCACTCCGCCGACGACAAGCGTGAAGGGCACGAGAAACATCAGGCCGCCCATCGTGGGCGTGCCCTGCTTGGCGGCGTGCCCTGTTGGGGCATCCGCGCTGATGTTCTGCTTCGCGCCCAGTTTGCGCAGCCAGCCGATCGTTATCGCACCTGGGGCCGCGGTAAGCAGGAAGACCGCGAGATACGCCGCAACAAGGCTAGCCATGAGCGCCGGCCCTCTCCGCAGACGCGGTTCTGCCGATAAGAGCCGCTACGATCTTCTCCATCTCCATAGCGCGCGAGCCCTTAACGAGAACGGTGTCGCCCGGCCGGATATGGTCGCGGATACCGTCTGCTGCCTCGTCCGAATCTGCAAAATGAACGTTCGCCAACGGATAGTCCAAGGCGCATTTCTCGCCCAGCGACCGAAGTTCGACCTCCGCCGCCTCCGCGATGTGCCACGCCAGATCGCCCACCGTGACCAGCAGGCGCGGGCGGGCGCCTACTACCGCGCGGCCGACGCGCCGATGTAGATCCGGCGCATCGTCGCCAAGCTCACGCATGTCGCCGAGCACGGCCACGCCGCCGCCGTTCGTCATTCGCACCAGCGTCGCAAGCGCGGATTCCATGCTCTCCGGTCCCGCATTGTAGCAGTCATCCAGGACGGTGATGTCGGACGGCAGATCCCGAACCACCAGCCTTCCTTCCGCTCCGCTCCAGTACGACAGAGCTTCGATAGCCGCCGGAATTGGTATGTCCAGCGCTAGCGCCAGTGCCAGCACGGCCGCTGCATTACGAAAGTGGTGCTCTCCAACCGCCTTGAGCGTGCCCTTGTATCGCTCCCCTCGCGCCTTCACTAGATAGTAGCCTGGGCCATCGGACGTGACGACGTCGCAATCGCGCGCCGGGTCACCGGAAAATGTCAATATCCGCACGCCCTGCGGCACGGAGGATCGCAGCGTCTCGAAATAGGCGTCGCCGACAGGGAGGATCGCGGTGCCGGTGGCAGGAAGTCGAGCAAGCAGCTCCGCTTTGGCGAGCGCAATGCCCTCGCGCGTGCCGAGACGCTCCAGATGGGCATATCCGATGTTCGTGATAAGCCCGACGGTCGGCTCCGCGATCTCCGCCAGCCGATCGATCTCGTTCGGCCCGCGCATGCCCATCTCGACAATCGCCGCCTCGTGCCCGGTATTCAGCCCGAAGAGCGTCAGCGGGACTCCGATCTCGTTATTGTAGTTCTTCTCGCTTGCGTGCGTATTGCAGGTGGTCCGCAGCACTGCGGCGCTCATCTCCTTCACGGACGTCTTGCCGATGCTGCCCGTGATTGCGATTATGGGAATCTGAAACCTGCGACGGTAGTTCCGCGCCGCGTCACCCAGCGTTCGGAGCGTATCCTCGACA
Organism: Chthonomonadaceae bacterium; assembly: GCA_043734985.1. Lineage (GTDB taxonomy): Bacteria > Armatimonadota > Chthonomonadetes > Chthonomonadales > Chthonomonadaceae > DATGJU01. The sequence goes on along the minus strand of JAYTEU010000463.1, from coordinate 568 downwards.
AGCACGATTGCGCCATGTGGCGCTGAAGATCGCCCGGCGGGCATTTCCGAAACAACGACCGCTGCCGCGCCGATTTCCAGCGCCTGCTCGACATAGTGGTGGCCGTCTGATTGCTCGCCTTTCAGCGCAAAGAAGAGATCGCCGGGCAGCGCCTTGCGTGAGTCTATGCAGACGCCGGTGATTGTCTTGTCCGATAGGCGCCCCGGTTTCGGACCGGTCAGTTCACGAACATTCTGGCCCGCCAGCAGCTCTTCGAGTTTGATGGGCTCCATCAGCGAGCCTCCGCGGCCAGCCACTCGCGCGCGACCTGCCGATCGTCGAAGGGAAGCGTCTGCCCGCCGATGATCTGATAGTCCTCATGGCCCTTGCCGGCGATGAGCACGATATCGCCCGGCTCCGCCTGTGAAAGCGCCAGGTGGATGGCTGCGCGCCGGTCCGGCTCGATATGCGTTGTTGCGCCGGAATTGCTGCACGGCGCCATGCCGCTCACGATCTCAGCTATGATTGCTTGCGCATCCTCACTGCGAGGATTGTCGGAGGTTACCACCGCTACATCGGCAAGGCGCGC
>JAYTEU010000462.1:0-4220 GCA_043734985.1 Chthonomonadaceae bacterium | reverse complement strand
TAGTTCATTGGCGATGGCCCCCGGGGGACTTCCAGCTAGGGCAGCCGCGACAAGCCGCTCGGCCTCACGGTATTCGCCGCAGTCGAGCGCCAGGGTCGCGGCGCTCCGATGCAAGACGGAGCGAGTTGGCTCGGTAATCGACTGTTCCGCTGCCTGCTTTTCTAAGTGGAAGGCGCGGTAGGCATATATATGCGCGGTTGCTAAGTCATTACTCCGCCGGGCGGCAAATGCCTGCTCCGCTAACTCCATCGCTTCCTGGTGTAACTCGGTTGTACTATTCATCTCGCTCCATCCATGCCAGCGGAGAACTAAATTCCACTTCGAGACGGAACTAATCTATTCCTGCTACCCAACCTCTTTTCGCCAATACAGGCGCGTATCGCGCTCCATCAGTTTGTTGTCCACAAGGTAGCGGCGGAGGGTAGCGAAGTCGGGGTGATAGCGCTTCAGGATCGCGTTGACCTCTTTCTCGGTGTAGTGTATGCCCGGCTCAAACTCCTGCGCGAGCCTTCGGAGCACGATCACCTGTTTCTTGCGCTGCGTCGGTATCTCCTTGAGCCGCAGTTGTACGACCTGAAGCGTTTTGTCCTCCACGGTTACCTCGCGCATGCCGTCCTTTTCAAAGAACGTGTTCAGGATATGGCGCTCGTAGTCGTCGGCGCTCTCGTCGGCGGTTTCCTCCTGGGCTTTGGCTTTCAGTTCTTTGAGAAGCGCATGAACGCCCTCCTGCTTGAGACGGTAGAAATGGGAAGTGCCTTCCTGCCGCAGATCGACTACGTCGTGATTGCGAAGCATGGTCAGGTGCCAGGAGATCGTCGGCTCCTTCAGGCCTAGTTCTCCCGCCAGCTCCTTAACGGAGTACTCCCGCTCGGAAAGCAGGGCGAGCACGCGAAAGCGGCTCTTGTCTGCCATGACCTTGAGAAAGTTGACAATCTTCTCCATCTCTTCTTCATTAATCTGCACCATCGAATTCGCTCCATTACAAGTTATCATCTATCTTTGCGATGATCTAATTAGATGGTAGTCTATCATAGGAGTCGATACCTGTCAAGGCAGCACCGCGATTTTGAGCATGTTCAGATATTGGGATTCAGTTTTGCTTCGTCCCAAAGGGCGTCCATTTCAGCGAGGGTCATGTCGGGCAGGGAGCGCCCCTGCTCTTGGGCACGCGTTTCAATGTAGCGGAAACGGCGCGAGAAGCGTGCCAGCATTGTGCGCAGCGCGTCCTCGGCGTCGATGTTTTGCCAGCGCGCCACCTGGACTATGGTGAAGAGCAGGTCGCCAAGCTCGTCCCCTATCTTGACCTGGTCCGGCTCGGGCGCCGAGAGCTCCGCTTTGAGCTCGGCGACCTCCTCATCCAACTTTGCGAGCACATCCTCGAAGCGATCCCATTCGAACCCGACCTTGACCACCTTCCTGCTGATCTCTGCCGCGCGCATTAGGGCCGGAAGCCCTTTGGGAATCCCATCCAGGATCGACTTGCGCCAATCGGTGTTCTTCTCGGTGTTTTCCGCGCGTTTGATTCGCTCCCAGTTGCGCAAAACCTCCGCGCTATCGGCGACGGAGATGTCGCCGAAGACGTGGGGATGGCGTCGGATCAGCTTGCCCACGATTGCAGCCGTGACGTCGTCGATATTGAACACGCCCTCTTCGGCGGCAAGCTCCGCATGGAATACTACCTGGAGGAGCGCGTCGCCCAACTCCTCGCAGAGCAGGTCGGGATCGTCGGCATCGATCGCCTCGATTACTTCATAGGTCTCCTCGATAAAGTATTTCTTGAGCGTTTCGGACGTCTGCTCGCGGTCCCACGGGCAGCCATCGGGAGCCCGGAGGCGCGCCATAATGCCGACCAGCGAGGATAGGCCCGGCGAACGGCGCTCCGGCGGCAGCGGCGGCACAACCACCGCCGTGAGGTGGTCGATCTTGTGCCGGTCCAGCTCAAACAGCGGGATGCGGCGGACATCTTCCTCATTGACGACGCCAGCCTGACGGACCAGGATCACTTCCCAATCATCCGGGTAGTCACGCATAAGGGCGAGCTTGGCATGGGAGGCGGAAGCTGCGTCGAACACTTGAAACAGCAGAAGTATGCGTGACGTATCGATGCGCCCGGATACCGGACGGCCGTCGCGATCGACCACATCCGTCTCCGTCAACGCGAGTGCGTCGCGGACGTCGAAACCCTCTTCAATCGAGGCTCCAACCGCGGTGAGCACTGCCTCTACAAAACTGCCGGAGGAGACGACAATCGTGGCAAGGCCCGCATCGGCGGCGCGAGCACGAATCCGGCGAACCGCCTCTTCGCCAATCAACGGATGGCCGGGAACGGCGAGAGCGACCGGAAACGATCCTTCTGCCCTGGCGGCTTCGGCGAGCACTCGATCTGTAATCGCCGTGTAAACGGATTCGAAATCCGGCAGCGAATCGTAGAGCGCGTCGAGCGCCTCGAATTCCAATCCCCATTCCCGCAGCGCCTCCACAACCGGGTGGCGGGCCGTGCGCACGATAAGCAGCCCCGTGCCCTCGGAATGGCGCGCGCTCATCTCCCGAAGTGCGCGCTCTGCTCCCCGAGAAAGCGTGTCGACGTCTCCGGCACCAAGACCAATCAATGTAATCAAAATGAGCGCCTTTCCGGCAGCGTACTGGTATGCACCTGAGGCGCTATTTCGCGGGAGGCTGCGGTTTTCCCTTCGGCAGCGCAAATTCCACCGCCGCCATCGCACGATTGGAACAGATGGAAATTGCCGAGGCGTACCAGGTACTATGGCAGCATACATCAGACGCGGCATTGCCATCAACACAACCCGAATATCGAGAACCTGGACAACCGAACGATATGCAAAGCCTACTCCGCCCAGATTTAAGGAATCGCGCCTTCGCAAGCCTGGCCCTGCTGCTTCTTGGGGCGATTGCCTTCGCGCTTACCTCACAAGACTCATGGATCGCGCTGACCGGCCTGCTGGCATCGCTGGCAGGTGTCGCGCTTCTCTACCGGGTCATTCGGATGGGGCGCGTGAAGATTGCCACGCCCGCGCCGATGGAGGGCAGTACCCGGGATATCGCCATCGGATTAGCCTTTGCCCTGCTGAGGACGAGTCTGATTCTGGTGTTGATCGTCGCGGCCGGAGCCTGGATCTGGTTCTCCAGCAGCGACATGAACGAGATCCGGATGCTCCTCTCCGAGCCGCGCTACACGGACGCACAGGTGATCGGCAAGGAGATCGTGCGAGACAGAGCTACCATCGGTTACGTACACTTTGCCTACAGAGTCTCGCCGACCCTTGCGCCCGAGGATCGATTTGCAGTGCCGTACTCCCAATACAGCCACTACCGCGCGGGACTTTCCTTTGAAGTGACGTATTCCGCGACAGCCCCACGCGTTCATCGCGTCGGGCATGTAACGTGGGAACTGGCGGTTCGGCGGTTGATCTACTGGCTGCTGCTGCTTGCGAATGGAGCGGCGTATCTCTTTCTGCCCCTCTGGCTGCTTCGTTTCCGAAAGCGCGCGGCGGCGGCGCGACAGGGGTGACGAAGTTGAGGGGGTGAGTGGGTGAGCGGGTGAGCGGGTGATAAATCGAAGGGCGTGCCTGGGCACGCCCTGCTCACGTAATTCACTGTGGTGGTTCGGGTTACTCCGCGGCGGTAGCTACTGACGCGGTCTCGATTGACGGGTGGTCCGCTGATGGTGGCGGAGTTGCTCGCACTTTGCCGTCGAGAATACAGGTCACCACCATGTCGCCCATCACGTTGATCGCGGTTCGGCAGCGGTCCAGGAACCAGTCTACTACGAGCAGCATGGGGATATACTCTACGGGCAGATGGACGGCGTTGAAGACTGCGAGCATGGTGACCGTTCCGGCTTCCGGAATACCCGCCGCGCCGACCGACGCCAGGATCGACATCAGGACGACGGTTAGCTGCTCGCCCAGACCAAGGTGTCGGCCCAGTATCTGGGAGATGAACAGCGCCGACATGGCTTCGTAAAGCGCGGTGCCGTCGTGGTTGAACGCACCTCCCACCATGACGCCCAGGCTGACCGATTCCTCTCTCACTCCCAGCTTGTCGCGCATGCACCGGAAGGTGATCGGCAATGTCGCTGCGGAACTCGCCGTAGAGAAGGCGGTCCACAACGCCTCAGCGCCCGCTTTCAGGAACTCTCCGGGCTTTACCCAGGTCGCCATACGAAGCCGGATGATGTAGTAGACTGCCTGGAGCGCGAG
>JAYTEU010000461.1:0-6062 GCA_043734985.1 Chthonomonadaceae bacterium | reverse complement strand
AGTAACATTTTGAGAGAGAACCTGGCCGCCGAGCGGGTGGAATCGTCCAACGCGAACTTCGGTTTCTATTTGATGGCGTTCTGCGTGCTTGCCGCTCTTATCGGACTCGGCATATGGTACTTCAACACGAATAACGTGGTGGTGACGACGGCCGCGGTTCCGCTCTCCACTACTACAACCGTGACGACACCCGCGCCGCCGGTGAATGTGACCGTTCAAACGCCGCCCAGTTTTCCGAGCTTGTCGCAGCCGGTAATCGTCAACCCGACGTCGCCGCCTGTAAACGAGAAGGTGAACGTCACAACGCATACCCGCGAAGTCCGAACAGAGAGCACCACTTCCAAGCCGGCGGAAGACCCGAGCAAATCGGACGCGCCTTCGGACAGAACCGGCGATGCGCCTAAGTCCGATACGGAACCCGATAAATCCAAGTCGGATACCGGCAAATCTGATGGGCAGTAGGCGTTTGGCAGTAGGCAGTAGGCAGTCGGCAGTTGATAATGGCGCACCTGACCGCGCAACCATTCCGGCGAATCCATGTAGGCTTCGCCGCGGATACTCAGCGGATACTCAAAGGAAAGGTAAGAAGATAATGGATAAGAACATCGTGGACGGCAAAGTCAAACAGGTCGAGGGTCGCGTGGAGAATATCGCCGGGGCAGTTACCAACGATCTCGGTCAGCAGATCGCCGGAAAGGCCAAGGAGGCGGCGGGTAAGGTGCAGGAAGAGTTCGGGAAGGCCAAAGACGAGGTTCGCCGGGAAGTGCGTAAGGCGGACGACGCGTAGCCTTTAGAGGAATTTTCAGTTGCGGCAAAGCAGGGAGGACTGATTGTCCTCCCTGCTTTGCCGTTTGGAGTAGTAATCTGGGGAGTGTTGGGATTCGGGACGCAGGATTTCAATCCCGCGACGATCTGGCAGATTGTACAACTCATTCGATCCCGTTTGCGCAGGGGTTGCAGGAATGCCGCATCCGTCCGGCGCAATATTGGACGATCCAATCGCTGAGGATACTACGCTGAGAATACTACGCTGAATAATACACGGAGGCTTTTCTTGAACACTACTTTACTCACCGCCGGGGTTGCGTTGTTGGCGGCGGCTTTTTCCGTGGCGGCAGGCGCTCAGGATACGAAACCGGCCGAGCCCAGAACGGTGCGCCTTTACTCCGGGGAGGTTCCCGACGCAAAGGGCACGGAGGATGCCGATACGCCTACGGTTGCGATATATTCGCCGCCGGCGGATCGCGCGACGGGCGCGGCTGTCGTGGTTTGCCCGGGCGGTGGGTATGGCGGACTGGCGGCGCATGAGGGCAAGCCGATCGCGGAATGGCTGAACACGCTGGGGGTTACCGGCGTGGTACTGAAGTACAGGCTCGGGCCGAAGTATCACCACCCGGTGATGATGCACGATGTGAACAGGGCGATTCGGCTGGTGCGCGCGAACGCGGCTGAGTGGAAGCTTGACGGAAAGCGGATAGGCGTTCTAGGTTTTTCGGCGGGCGGGCATCTCGCTTCGACGGCGGCTACGCACTTCGACGATGGCAACCCGAGCGCCACGGACCCAATCGACCGCGTGAGCTCGCGGCCGGACGCGGCCGTGCTCGTTTACCCGGTGATTACGATGACGGACCCGTTCACACACGCCGGCTCGCGCCATAACCTGCTTGGCGAACACCCGGCCGCGGAGCTAGTGGAGCTGCTTTCCAACGAGAAGCAGGTGACGGCAAAGACGCCGCCCACGTTCCTCCTCCACACGGCCGACGACGCGGCGGTGCCGATGGAGAATTCGCTGCTCTTCGCGATGGCTTGCCGGAAGGCGCGCGTGCCCGTCGAGCTGCATGTGTTCGAGCATGGGCCGCATGGGATCGGGCTCGCGGCCGGTGACCCTGTGCTGGGGGTATGGCCCGCGCTATGCGCGCGCTGGCTGGAGAAGCGGGGATTTTTGAAGAAGGAATAAACGTCCCGCTTTAGCGCTTGCCGGGGGCGGGGGATACGGCGGCGAGGTCGGGACGGGCGGCCAGGCGGACGGTGACGGTTTGGGGCGAGCCTTTGCGATCGACGCGCACTTCCATTGCTTCGCCGGGCTGTCCACGAAGCAGCGCCGCCCGGATCGAATTGAGGCGGGCGACGGGGCGGCCGTTTACGCTGACGATTCTATCGCCAAGCTGAAGGCCCGCGGTCGAAGCCGGGGAGTTGGGATACACTGTGGAGACGAGCACCCAGCGCTTCATTGTGTATCCGCCGTTCAGCTCCTCCCGCTTGCGCTCCTCCTTCATATCCAGACCCATCCAGCAGTGGACGAGCTTGCCCTGCCGCAGACCTGCGAGAACGGGCTTCATGTCATCGATAGGGAGCGCGAAGCCCGCGCTTGTGACGGGTGGCCGCAGGAAGACGATCCTTTGTTCCGGTGTCGCAGGTGAAGCAGAAGGGTCGCCCTTAGGCGGCGTCTGTGATCCGGCGGTATTGATCGCGCCGCCGGGGCTGGGACCACGCTGACCGTTAGGGAAGGGAGCGGAAGTCCAGTCACCGAAGGGAATGCCCGCGATCATTCCGATGACTTCGCCACGGACGTCTAGAATGGGCGCGCCGCTTGTGCCGACGCCTACCGTGCCGGCGATCTGGATCAGGCCCGGATAGAAGTGTTCGCCTGCAGGAAAACCGTCGTCTCTGATGCCCGCGACGAGCGTGAGAGCCACGCTGTTCAGGTGGCCGTACTGATTGCCGATAGAGACGGCGAAGTGCCCGGGAGAGACACGGCTGGACTGCCCGAGCTTGAGGCCGGGGACAGACGCGCCGCCCGCTAGCTTCAGCACTCCGATATTCATCTCGGCATCGATACCCGAGATCGTCGCATGGACGCGACGCCCGTCTTCGGTAAAAACCATTGGGTTTTTCATGCCCGAAAGCACGTCCGCCGTCGTTACGATAAAGCCGTCGCCGATCGAGAAGCCGCTGCCGACTTTGGGTGGCTCGCCCATGGGGCGCCGCTGCCCGCCGTCCGGCTGCCGGTCACGTCCCGGCGTGCCTGCGTTCGGTCCCGGGCCGGTCGTTTCGGAAGGGCGTCCGCGCCCTCCGCTGAACACCCGCTCGTCTTCGATGGATACGATGGAGGGACGCGCACGGCTGACGATGCTCGCGACCTCGTCCTGCATCTGGCCAAGAATGCTCTGCGCAGGCGCGGGCGCAGGCAGGAGGAGCGCAGCCGCGAGCGCTGCCGGAACTGTAAATCCGGTTCGTATTACCATCCGCGCGCCACCTCGGCGTCGGTGGAACGTACGGACATCATTACTCTTCCCATGACGTAGTCCGCGGTCGCCTCGGATTCGGAGACGGCGGACACATGCGTCAGAACGTAGTCGCTATTGTCGCCAGTGTTCGCGCTGGACCTGCCGTCCATATGGGCGTAATCGAGCCTACGGCCTGACCGCGTTTGGGAGGAGACTCCGGCGATACGCCGATGCCCTGCCGAGGGTACGCCGAGCGCCAACTGCGCAAAGCGGCGGGGCGCGCGTCGGATGGACTTGACCGATGCCGATGCGGTATTCGTGGGCATTGGGCGGTCGGCGTGCGCGTTGGCGAATGCGGAAAGCTCCTCGGGGTCGATACCGGAAGCATAGTTACCGGCTTCAACAGATTCGGCGCCGCGCGAAGGCAGTTGGGCGATGGTCGCACTTCCGGATGGGCGAATGCCGGTTTCCTCCAAGGTCTGCGTGACGGCTCTATTGCCTATCGGGCCGATCAAGAAAAGCGCGAGGCCCGCCGTAACCGCCGCCATGCCCCAGGCGAGAGTCGGAAAGCTCCAAATCTGCCGTGCAGGCGACGGTCGGGATTCCGGAACGGTCAGCCGCTCACGCAGTTCGTGCCATCCGCGCTGCGAATCGGGAACCGGGCGCTGACGCATCGCCGCCAGGCCGTCGACCGCCTGTCGGTACGCATCCGCCTCGGCTCGGCACGCGCCGCAGCCTATAAGGTGAGCCTCGACGCGTTCGATCTCCAGTTCGGAGAGCCTGTGCGCGGTATAGTTCCATAGCAGACCGGACACAGCCCGGCAATCAGTATATCCCCACATCGTCCATCCCCTTCGCCTTCATCAGCGACGCGACACGCTCCTTCAGGCAGCGGCGAGCGCGAAAAATGCGCAGTTTCACACTGGTGCGCGAGCAGCCCAGAACATTGGCGATCTCTTCGTAGCTCAGGTCTTCCACTTCGTGCAGCAGAATAATCTCTCGCTGCGCGGCGGGCATTCCCTGGAGAGCAGTAAAGACGAACTCCGTCGTCTGCGATCGCGCCACAATATTCATCGGATCTTCCGCGTAGGCGTCGCCGGGGAGCGTGTCCTGCTCCAGCCGGGCATCGTACTGTACGTTGCGGCGGTCCCACGATTTGATCCGGTCGCGGCACAGGTTGCCGCATATCTTGAGAAGCCATGTCTGGAGACTGGCTTCGCTTCTAAACCCGGGCATAGCAAGGAAGGCTTTTACAAAGGTTTCCTGCTTAATATCGTCGGCATCATCGCGATGCCCCAACAGGTGGTAGGCGTAACGGAAGACCTGCCGCTCGTACTGCGCGTAGACCTGTGCGAAGGCGTCAACATCCCCCGCGCGGCATCGCGCCACAAGTTGGTTCTCCGTCACCTGCATTGTCGCTCCGCGGGCAGCAATCATGGGCCGTTTGTATCCTCCAGTTGCGGGATTAGACGAACCAATTGCCACCTGGTATCGCCGATTTCGCAGCCTGAAGCCAATCGCTTCCACTGTTCGGCAATCTGCTCGGCCTTATGGCCTACATGCTCCATGGTACCAGCTAATGCAAACCTACTATCGCAATGGCACAAATGTTCCTCGCTGCCATGGTGAGCGAGGTTGGAATGGCCGACGATCGATGCCGGCCGCGCCAGCGGTTTAGAGCGCCGTATCGCTTGTTTCCGTACCGGGTTATGCGGTACAATCAGTTTGTGAAAAATTGAACGCAATGCCTGTTTGCCGGGTTTCGAGCGGGCAACAATATCATGAAGTGATTTGGGGAAGAGGGTAAACAGATGGCGCGATCCGTCACAGAGATGTCATTCCACGACTCGGCAACGCCTGTGCCGAGTTTCGGACCTGGCGGCACTCCGTTCCTGCTCGGGAAACTCGATGAGGTCGTCAACTGGGCGCGGCGCAACAGCATCTGGCCGCTGACGTTCGGCCTGGCATGCTGCGCAATCGAGATGATGGCGTCGGTCTCCTCGCGGTTCGATTTGAGCCGGTTCGGCGCGGAGGTGTTCCGAGCGTCACCCCGTCAGGCGGACCTGATGATCGTCGCGGGGCGCGTGTCCACCAAGATGGGACCGGTGCTTCGGCAGATCTACGATCAAATGCCCAACCCGAAGTGGGTGCTCAGCATGGGCGCGTGCGCATCGTCCGGCGGCGTGTACAATAACTACGCGGTCATACAGGGTGTCGATCAGATCGTGCCGGTCGATATTTATGTGCCCGGCTGTCCGCCAAGCCCGGACGCGCTGATCTACGCGATCATCAAGCTTCAGGAGAAGATCAAGGCGGGCGATTCGGGCAAGCTGATCGAACTTTCTCCGCTGTTCAAGCGGCCGGAGCCGTCGGCAAGGGGGTAATGGCATGGGATTTCTCGTCAATACCGCAAATGGGGCAAGAGCGCTCGCGATCGGATTCGGCATCACGCTCAAGCACTATGTGGAGCAGCAGTTTAAGATCCGGCCGACTGAGACCGTCCAGTATCCCGAGGAGCGCCGCGAGCAGTTCCCACGAACGCGCTGGCGGCACGTCCTCACTCGCTACGACGACGGCCTGGAGAAGTGTATCGGCTGCAGCCTGTGCGCGGGCGCCTGCCCGGCACGCTGTATATATGTGGAGGCCGCCGAAAACACCGACGAGTCCCGCTTCTCGCCGGGAGAGCGGTACGCCGCCAAATACGAGATCAATATGATCCGCTGCATCTTCTGCGGGTTCTGCCAGGACGCGTGCCCGACAGGCGCGATCGTGCTGCGCAAGGACTTCGAACTCGCTGACTTTACGCGCGACGATTTCCTCTACACCAAGCAGATG
>JAYTEU010000460.1:0-3783 GCA_043734985.1 Chthonomonadaceae bacterium | reverse complement strand
CCGGTCGTCGGCTCGTCGAGGATGTAGATCGTCTTGCCGGTCGGGCGCTTGGCCAGCTCCGCCGCGAGCTTAACGCGCTGCGCCTCGCCGCCGGAGAGCGTGGTGGCGGGCTGCCCCAGGCGGATGTAGTCCAGGCCCACGTCGTGGAGCGTGCGGAACTTGCGGGCGATATTCGGCAGCGATTCGAAGAACTCGACCGCCTCGGAGATCGTCATGTCCAGCACGTCGGCGATGTTTTTGCCCTTGAACTTGACCTCCAGCGTCTCCCGGTTGTACCGCTTGCCCTTGCACACCTCGCACGGCACGTAGACGTCCGGGAGGAAGTGCATCTCGATCTTGATGATTCCGTCGCCCCGGCAGGACTCGCACCGGCCGCCCTTGACGTTGAACGAGAAGCGGCCCTGCTGATAGCCGCGCATGCGAGCGTCCTGCGTCTTGCTGAACAGGTCGCGGATCAGGTCGAACACGCCGGTGTAGGTGGCGGGATTGGATCGGGGCGTGCGTCCGATGGGCGACTGGTCGATGTCGATCACCTTGTCGATATGCTCCACGCCGCGCAGCGCGTCGTGCTTGCCCCAGACGGCGTGCGACCCGTAGATGCGGTGCATCAGCAGCGGGAAGAGCGTCTCCTGGATCAGCGTCGATTTCCCCGACCCGGAAACGCCGGTAATGGCGACGAAGAGGCCGAGGGGAATCTTCACCGTCACGTCCCGCAGGTTATGCTGCCGCGCCCCCGCCAGTTCCAGGAACCGCTCGCCGGGCTGCCGCCGGGTGAGGGGCACTTCTATCTTGCGCGTTCCGCTCAGAAACTGGCCCGTGATACTGGCCGCGCACGCCTTTACCGTGGCGGGCGTGCCCTGCGCCACCACATGCCCGCCGTGCTCGCCCGCGCCCGGCCCGATGTCGATCAGCCAGTCCGCCGCCTCCATCGTCTCCTCGTCGTGCTCGACCACCAGAATCGTATTGCCAAGCTCCCGCAGGTTCTCCATCGTGTGAATCAGTCGCGTGTTGTCGCGCTGATGCAGGCCGATGCTCGGCTCGTCCAGGATGTAGAGCACGCCCATCAGGCCGGAGCCGATCTGCGTCGCAAGCCGGATGCGCTGCGCCTCGCCGCCGGCCAGGGTGGCCGCCGCGCGGTCGAGCGTCAGGTAGTTGAGCCCTACGTTCAGCAGGAAGCCGACGCGCGTTCGAATCTCCTTTACGATCTGGCGGCCGATGATCTCCTCGCGCGGGGTCAGGACTACCTGGTTGAAGAATTCGCCGATCTTCTCCAGCGAGCGCGAGCACAGGTCCGAGATATTGATGCCGCCCACGGTGACGGCCAGCGCCTCCGGCTTCAGACGCTGCCCGCGACAGACCGGGCAGGGCCGCGCGCTCTGGTACTGCTCCAGATCCTCGCGCACGTAGCTGCTGGAGGACTCCTTATACGCCCGCTCCATAATGGCGAGCACGCCCGGGAAGTCCGTGTCGAAGTGGCGCGTTCGCCCCCACTTGTTTCGGAACTCGACGGTGACGTTCCCCTTGACTCCCTGCATCAAGCCTTCGAACTGCTTATCGGAGAGATCCTTGATTGGAGTGTTCAGCTCGAACCCAAGCTTTTTGGCCACTGCCTCAAATAGGGCGGTGCGGTGGTCCGACATGACGTCCTTGCCGGACTTATAGACGAAGTAACGGATCGCGCCAAGGGCGATGCTGAGGTTCCTGTCCGACACGATCAAAAGCGGATCGAACTCCGTCTTGGTGCCGAGGCCATGGCAGTCTGGGCAGGCGCCGTGCGGCGAGTTGAAGGAGAAGAGACGCGGTTCGATCTCCTCGAAATTGAAGTCACCGTCGGCCGTGGTGTAGTTCTCCGAGAAGCGCAGCTCGTGGTCGGGCCGGTCGCCTATCGCCTGCGCCGCGACCACCGCCAGCCCTTTCGCCCGCTTGAGCGCCTGCTCCAGGCCATCCGCCACGCGCGTGCGGCTCATGTCCTCTTTCATCACCAGGCGGTCGATCACGATTTCGATCGTGTGCATCTTGTACCGTTCGAGGGTGGGGATATCCTCGCTGAGGTCGGCCATCTCCCCGTCGATGCGGGCGCGGACGTAGCCCTCCTTGAGGATGTCCTCCAGCTCCTTGCGGTACTCGCCCTTCCGATCGCGCACGATAGGCGACAGGATCAGGAAGCGCGTGCCGACCGGGAGCGCCATCACCCGGTCGACCATCTCCTCTACGCTCTGCTTGACGAGAGGCTCGCCGGTCTTGGGATCGTGCGGCACGCCGATACGGGCGTACATGAGACGAAGGTAATCGTAGATTTCGGTGACGGTGCCGACCGTGGACCTCGGGTTCTTGCTGGTGGACTTCTGATCGATGGACACCGCCGGGCTGAGTCCGTCGATCTGGTCCACGTCCGGCTTGTCGTGCTGCCCCAGGAACTGCCGCGCGTAGGCCGAGAGGCTCTCCACGTAGCGGCGCTGACCTTCGGCGTAGAGCGTATCGAAGGCGAGCGACGACTTCCCGGAACCGCTCAGCCCGGTGATCACAACCAGCTTGTCCCGGGGAATGTCGATGTCGATATTCTTCAGGTTGTTCTGACGCGCGCCGCGAATCCGGATCACGTTGCGGCCCGTCAGCGTCTCGGATTCGGCTTCTAGCGAGGCTATCTTGGCGCGCAGAGCGGATTCCTCTCTCTCGCCCGCAGCCGTTCCTTCGCTGCCCGCCACGCCAGGCGCCTTCGCGGAATCGCCCGCCTTCTTTCGCACTTTCTGCTTCATTCCTACCGCCTTCGCCATCGTTCCAATCAATCACCCAGACCGGGAAACATGCCGACGAAATTCTAGCATATTTCTACACCCGAATCCAGTAGACTCGGCGCTTTTCCACATCTGAAGAATCGGCAGGCGAAGCCAAAACCCGCGCTAAAGCCGAAGGTTGAAAACCCCCGGCCATCTCGACGATTGCGGCAAGATTAAAGCCCCATTCAGCAGCGGGCAGAATGGGGCGAAGTCAATACCGGTATCCAGGCCACAGTTTAGCCTATTGCACAGCCTTTCCACGCAGTGAATCCAACTCCGCCCGCAGGAGCGCTACCTCAGCTTCCGCCGCCATTCGCGCCTCCGTTTCGGTGACTGCCCTTTCTTCGGCTAACAGACGAGCTTTTTCCACCTCTTCCGGCGTCGGAATTAGCTCGCCGCGATTGCGATCGAAGAAGCGTAAATACATGCCGTCGGGAACCAACTCCAGGTCCAACTGCTCGCTGTAGAGACGATCCCCTTCGAGTGGGATTGGCTGATAGCGACCCTGTGCGAGCCGATAGCCTTGTAGTTTCTTCGGGTACCGCCCGCCCATAGGGTCGAAGAGGAAGTATTCCGATACCTTGAGGTTCTGCTCGTAGATCGCCATCTTCTTGTTAAGGTCGATCTGCCAGGTCTTGTTGGAAGCGAACTCCATCACCAGGTCGGGCGTCCTGCCGTTCTCCTCCCAAGTCTTGTAGATCCCCCGTATCCGCCTGCCCACTCCCTTGACCATATACAGGTCCGGCCCCACGACAAGCCCCTTTTGGGTGCGGTCCCAATAGATGAAGTTATTGACCGCGAGGAGGACGTCGGAGGGCTCCGGAAAGACCCGTTTGAGAAGCTGGAAGACAAGATGTATCGACAGGTAGTGGAAGTCGCACTCACCCACGGGGTTCTCCTCTTCTTCGGGAAAATAGTCAGGGCCGAGACTGTCGTAGTAGTCCAGCTCTTCGTCGGTGAATACTCCGGTGCTCAGACGCGGCTTTTGAACGGTCGATACGGACAT
>JAYTEU010000459.1:0-3684 GCA_043734985.1 Chthonomonadaceae bacterium | reverse complement strand
ATCGGTTACATCTTCGCCCAATTCTACCCGCACTTGCCCGGCGCCGATACGCGAAAGCCTCCGTCAGTGGCATAATACTACCGGGCATGCACAAATTGGCGCACAATGGCCGGCGCGCGAACAGCGCAGTCGAACAGACGGGAACCCTGACACTTACCCGCGCGTCAAAGTCTGCAAGATCGTCCAATCAAGCAACACTCGTGTCTCAGAGGAGAGCGGCAAAATGAACAATCATAGCGAGTACCCGTTGAATTCTTGCACTTGCGGCGTCGAAGGCGATGTGCATACTGCTGACTGTCTCCTGTACTCAGGCGATCTGTTCTCCGGACGACGGTTTGCGAACGCAGCCGATCCAGCCGCGATGGGCGAGTCCCGCATGTGGCGACCAGCCGTCGACCCGCCCCGTCGCCTCTTCCTGAAATCGGCGATCGCGGGTGGAATCGGAGCGGCAAGTCTGGCAATGGGGCGGCCAAGCCGGGCGGACTTCCTGATGCCGACCGTCGCCGATCAGAAGAAAGCAGGCCAGCAGGCAGCAGAGCAGGTAATGCAAAAGTACCGCGAGGTTACCGACGAGCGCGCGGGCCACTTCGAACGAATTGGAGCGCGCCTTGTCGCGGCGCTCCCAAGAAGTGATCGGAACAATTGGGACTACCGATTCCATGTCCTCGACAGCAAGGATATTAACGCGTTTGCGCTTCCCGGTGGCCCAATGTTCATGTTTACGGGCCTGATGGACCGGGTCCATTCCGACGACGAATTGGCAGCGGTGACGGGGCATGAGATGACGCATGTCCGCAAGCAGCACTGGGCTAAGGCCGCCGCGAAACAGCAGGAGCGGTCGATCGGCCTCGGGCTGCTGCTCGGCCTCACCAAAGCAGGTCGGGGATGGCAGCTTGGCGCGGGCGCGGTAAACACGTTCTTCAGCCTTAAGTATTCACGCGGTGAAGAGGATGAAGCTGACGCGGGCGGCCTCCAAAACATGGTCGATGCCGGCTATAATCCCCAGGGAATGCTGGATCTGTTTCATACCTTGCAGACCTCCTCAAATGGTAAGGGCAGGCTTCCGGCGTTCCTGAGCGACCATCCAATGACAAGCGACCGAATCCGCAAGACGCAGGAGCGCATTAACCGTATGAAACGGTAGGCCCGTGTGGATAAATCAGCGGAACGGTCCGGCTTCGGGGTTCGTAATGTAGGCAAGCCGGGATTCTCGATCGATGGGCGTCGGGGCGGCGCTATTTGAGTTTCCGGGAGTACGATTCGGCGATGCCGGGGCGAGATCAAGATAAGGCGGAGAAACGAACGGTCCCGGCGCTCTTGGGGCTGGGAGCCAGTCTCGGGGATCGTGCGCGGAACTTGCGCACGGCCCTGGCACGCCTTGAAGCGCAGGGAATAACGATACGCGAGGTCTCGCCGGTGTACGAGTCGCCACATCTTGGCCTGACCGAAGGCGATGATGAACTCTTTCCGCCGCACCTTAATGCCGTCGCTCAAATCGAAACGACGCTTTCGCCCGAGGCGCTTCTAGATACGGTGCAAGCCGTTGAACGGGCGGGCGGGCGCGAACGGCTGCAGCGCTGGGGACCAAGGACCATCGACATAGACATCCTCGATTATGACAATCAGGAGATCGCGACGGCGCGCCTCAACCTGCCTCACCCCGGCATTGCGAGCCGGGCGTTTGTCGCTCGTCCGCTGCTGGACCTTCAGCCGGAATTCAAGCTTAAGAACGGATCCCTATTGCGCGATCGCATGGCTGGCGAGGCAGGGCCAACCAGTTCTCTCCACAGCCAGACGCCAAACGAATTTGTGTCCGGAGGACAAGCGGCCGCAGGCCATACAGCGAAGGAATTCATTCCATCGCACAATCCCGCTAGTGAGCCCCTCTGCTCGCAGCGAATCGTAAAGACCAGCGTGGATATCCGGCAGTCGATTGCTGCCGGTCAGTCGTCATTGGCCGGCAGCAGGCAGCTATGAACTTTTTCTATGAAGCCACGGACAGCACGGGCCAGACGGTAATGGGCCGCCTGGACGCGGGAAGCGAGGGGGAGGTTCGACAACGGCTTCTGCAAATGGGTTATCAGCCGCGGGCGGTTGCGCTCAACGGAGCCGCGCAGACGCTGCAGCCGCTCCCCCCGCAGTCGCAGGCTTCCGCGCTAACTCCAGCGCATGAGATCGCCATGGGCCAGACTGCCGGAAGCGTGATGCGGGTTCCGCCGGTCCAGTCGTCGGCCACCCAGGCTGGAGTGCGCGCGGGCGGCATAATCCTCTCCGGCAATGCGGCCCGCACCACGGCGGGACTGTCGCAAACCACCGGCGCGGCTCGCGGCGGCTCGCCGTCTGGGTCCGTCGCCAACGTCTCCCAGCTTGGCGGCGTCAACGACCGCGACCGTCTTTTCTTCTTCCAGCAGCTAGCGGCGCTGGTCAAGAGCGGTATCTCGATCTACTCCGCGCTGGACAACCTCGGGCCGCGCACCGCGAACAAGAATCTCTCCACCGTAACGCGCGAGATGGCGGACGCCGCGCAAACCGGCGGGCGCGTATCCGACGTCATGGAGCGCTATCCACGAATCTTTGAGGATCACATCGTCGGGCTTGTGCGCGCCGGTGAACTGGGCGGCTTCCTCGAAATCTCGCTCTCGGAGATCGCGCTGACCTACGAGCAGAACCTCGCGCTTTACAAAGGCGCCTGGCTGCCGAAGTTGCTGGTCATTCAGGGTCTATACGGGCTTGCGATTGCAATCCCCGTGTTTCCGGATATCCTCGCCCACGCGACCCTGGACGCAGGTATCATGCCGGGCGTATATACGTACTTGCTGCACGAAGCGATTCTCTTGCCGCTAACGTTTGCGCTAATCCAGGCAGCCAAGTTTGGTTGGGGCCATTTGCAGTTGCCGCAATGGAGAAGGTTTCGGGACGCGGCCACTCTGCGCATGCCGCCTTACGGCGATTTGCACCGCCAATCGGCTCTCTCCGCCTTTGTGAGGATGTTGCGCCGCCTGTATCACGCGGGCATCGGGCCGGCTGCGGCATGGGAAGGCGCGATGCACACTGCGAGTAACGTCGTTATTCGTGAGCGCCTTGCAAGTTCGTATGAGATGATGCAACGGGGCGTCAACCTGCCGGATGCCTTTGCTGCCACGGATCTCTTCAGAGGAAATATGGAGCAGGTTCTGATGACAGGCCACCTCTCCGGCCAAGTAGTCGAGTCACTGGACCAGATCGCCGAGTACTATCAGGAACGCGTGGAGGAAGCTGCCGACCGATCCCGCAAGGCGATATTCACCACGGGTAGAGTGGTCATGTTGGTACTAGGGGGCATCACTGCGGCGTGGCTTCTGAAATCCTGTTATGGGTCGACGTTCGACTTTGTACATAAAAACTTTGAAGAACCGTAAGAATTTTGAAGAGTTTAATGGTTGCATTTAGAAGTGTAGGAGAACTATGCCGCACTATGCATTTCGAGCCACCGATCGCATGGGAAACTCAATAGACGGCACGGTGTCGGCGTCGAACGAAGCGCTCGCTGCCAACCAGATCGGCCAGATGGGCTACGCGCTGATCAGCCTTGATTCGGTCGCCGCAGCGGAATCGCCCCAGGGCATGACAGCCTCGGCCGCGGTAGGAATGTCTCCGCCCGCGATGCAGTCCGCCGCTCCGCCGCCACCGTGCGGTGGCGGTATC
>JAYTEU010000458.1:0-3796 GCA_043734985.1 Chthonomonadaceae bacterium | reverse complement strand
GTGACCTACGGCGCGGGCGGCTCGACGCGCCAGCGAACTCACGACCTCGTAGTTCGGCTGAAAGAGTCGTCGACGTCCGATCCGATCCCGCATCTCACGTGTGTCAGCCACTCCGAGGCGGATATCCAGTCGATCCTGGAGCGCTATGCCGAACACGGGATATCGAACGTCTTGGCGCTAGGCGGCGATCTCCCGCGCGGCACTGAGGCGAACGATCGATCGGGCGACGCCTATAAGCATGCGTCCGACTTGGTACGGCACATCCAGCGCTTCAATTCCAGCGGAGCCCACCCGGACCCGCGAGGCTTCGGCATCGGCGTGGCGGGATTCCCCGAGGGCCATCCCGCGACCCCTAATCGCCTGCGCGAGATGGACTACCTCAAGGAGAAGATCGACGCAGGCGCCGACTATATCGTAACGCAGCTCTTCTTCGACAATCGCGACTTTTACGACTTCCGGGAGCGGTGCGAGCTAGCGGGAATACGCGTCCCGATACTGGCGGGCATCATGCCGATCACGTCCAGCAAGGGCTTGGAGCGGATGGCGGAGTTGGCGCTTGGCTCGCGCTTCCCCGCCCGGCTGCTGAAGGCGCTTTCGCGCTGTAAGGGCGAAGAGAAGTACGTGCGCAAGGTGGGTGTGCAGTGGGCGGCGGAGCAGTGCCGCGACCTGCTGGACAACCATGTGCGAGGCATCCACTTCTACACGCTGAACCGGTCCACGGCAACGCGGGAGGTCTACGCTAGCCTGGGAGTCAAGGACTCGCGCGACCTCGATATGTAGGAAATCCCATGCGGATTCGCCCGCTCCCTGGTCTGTGCGCCGCCTTCGCGGCCGGCATACTTCTCTCGGCGGGCTGGCTGCCGGTCGTCTGGTGCCTCGCGATTTGCAGCGCAGCCCTTGTGGTATTCGGATTGGCGCGTGGCCGAAGCGCCGTGGCCTGGGCCGGCGCTTTCACGTTAATGGCGTGGTTCGGCGCTGCAAGTTTCAGCTACAGGCAAACGATCCCCGACCGCGATGTTTCCCGACTCCCTTCCACCTCCCTTACCCTCACCGGTACCATCGACGACGATGTCGCCGTTGAGGACGATTCCCGAACGGACGAACCTGCGGCAGCAAAATTCGTCCTGGATGTTTCGTCCGCGCGACTCGACAGCGACTTTGGCAGTACCGCGGGGAATCCGATCGCAGGCCGCGTTTCCGTTCGCCTCGCACTGGTTTCCAAGGTTACCCTGCTCTCCCTGCCGGAGCCGGAATTGCCCCACATCGGCGATCTCGTAGAGCTGCGCGGCCGCCTCGAGCCACCGGATGGACCGCGCAATCCCGGCGGCTTCGACTATCGCGCTTATCTGGCGAGGCGCGGCATCTACGCTTCGCTGGCAGTGGACCAGCCGGAGCGCATGCATCTCCTGAAACGCGCCTCCTGGGCGAATCCGCTGCTCATGCTTGCCTCGACCCTGCGGCGCGGCGTCCTGAATGCCTGTAAGCACGCCCTGCCTCGCCCCGACTCCGGCATGCTGGCCGGTATCCTGATCGGCGAGCGCCACGCCATCCCGCAGCCGATCCAGGAGGAGTTCGAGCGCACCGGCGTCACGCACATCCTTGCCACGGCGGGCCTCCATGTCGGAATGGTGGTGTGGCTGCTGACGGCCGCGCTCCGAAACACAGGCGTGCCTCGGAAGCCCGCACGCATCGCTGCAATAATCGCGCTTATACTCTATGCCGTTATGGCGGGCGAGAGAGCCGCCGTAGTGCGTGCCGTGATCGTCGCCTGCGTCTATCTGTTCGGTGAGTTGGTGGAGCGCGAACCGGACCTTCCCAACGCGCTGGCGATTGCCGCGCTCGCGCTTCTGGTCGCCAATCCGAACGACCTGTTCGATCCGGGCTTCCAGCTCTCGTTTGCAACCGTCGTCACGATCGTGCTGCTGATGCCGATTTTCCAGCGCCTGGTCGAGAAGATCGACAAGCGGCTACTGGGTGAGAGTGTTTCCATGCGCGTGCAGCGTTTCACGGCCAAAGGCATCGCCACGGTCGCGCTCCTTTCGGTCGCCGCACAATTGGGGGCCGCGCCCTTCATCGCCTGCTACTTCTACAACGTCTCCACGATTTCGATCGTCGCCAACACGCTCGCCGTGCCTGCGGTCTTCGCAGTGATTGCGCTCGGATTCCCCATGGCGATCCTCTTCGCGATCCACCCATGGCTTGCCGCACCGGTCGCATTTCTGCTGCATTGGCTTGTCGGATATATCCTGGGAACCGTCCACCTGTTCTCGGATGCTCCGTTCGCCTCCTGCAATGTATCCCCGCCTGCCCCGCTGCAAATCGCCGGCTATTACGCGTGCCTTTGGAGCATCGCCTGGTACGTTCGCGGCGCGCCTCCGCCTGGAAAAAGCGCGTCGGAGTCGCGTCAACGTGGCGCAATTCGCAAGATTGCCCTGGTTTCCGGCATCCTCGTTCTGGCGCTGGGTGTTTGGGGGGTCGCCGCTCCTCGGCCGCGCGAAATGCGCGTCACCTTCCTGGATGTCGGGCAGGGCGATGCCTGCGTCCTGGAGACACCAAGCGGCAGAGTTCTGGTCGTGGACACGGGCGGACAGATACGTGATGGCGAGGATGACCAGGGCAGGCGAGTAGTCGCTCCCTATCTACGTTACCGTGGTATTAACGCAATTGCAGCGATTATCCTTAGCCATCCACACGCCGACCATATCGGCGGCGCGCAGTCATTGATCGGGCGGTTCCCTACGGGTGCGGTGATGGACGATGGGCTGGACGAAGAGAAGCCGCTGGTGAGGAATGTAAGCGAGCAGGCGGCCCATTCAGGTTCGCAGTTACGCGTTGCGCGGCGAGGGCAGACTCTGGACTTCGGAGACGGCGTGACGGTGGAAGTGGTAGCCCCTGCCGATGTTCAGCCGGGAATCGGCGCGAACAACGCCAGCGTCGTGGTACGCGTAAAATATGGCCGAACCAGCTTTCTGTTCACAGGCGACGCCGAAACACCGGAGGAGCTTGAGATGCTGAAATCGGGCGCGGACATCTCCTGCGATGTCCTCAAGGTAGGCCATCACGGAAGCAAAACCTCCTCATCCCCAGCGCTGCTAGCCGCCGCCCGACCAAAGTTCGCCGTAATCTCCGTCGGCAAGCGCAACCTCTACAACCACCCTAGTCCAGAGATTGTCGAACGGATTCTAGCCACCGGCGCGAAGGTCTATCGCACCGACAAGGACGGCGCCGTCACATGCCGGTCGGACGGAGTCTCAGTGCGGTTCGAAAAGATGGTGCGTTAGCTCGAGATACAAACCTAAACGGGCGTGGGGACGCGCTTAAAGGTTGACAGGAATACCGCTCGGTCCTCTTCGCCAAGCCCTTCGCCTGCCGCGCGGGCAAGCGCGTAGTGGCTTCGGTGCGTCTCCGAGTCTCCGGCGAGCGCGGCGGCGTCCGCCATCAGGGCGTGCACGAACGCGATCTGCCAGGGATCGCTCTCCCGCGTCGTAAAATAGTCGTGGCAGGACTTGGCATAACGCAGAGCTGCCGCCGGTTCGCGCGCCACGACATGCGCCCGCGCCAAAAGCATCTCGCCCAGCGCCTTATTCTTCTCCGTGCCGGCCTGCGACCAGTGATAAACGGACGCGTAGGCCGTCAGCAGCGCCTCCGATCGCTGTTCGTCGGTCGGCTCCTCCTGTTCGGTCAACTGCCAGGCGCGGTTATTCGCTTCCACCGCGAACCAGAGGTGCCATTTCGCTATCTCTTCAGGCTGTGGACGTTCTGCCAAAGTTCAGTCTCCTATTCCATCCGGATCGCT
>JAYTEU010000457.1:0-11695 GCA_043734985.1 Chthonomonadaceae bacterium | reverse complement strand
TGGGAGCCGAGCGCCCGACGGAGCACGTCGCCATTGCGGGCCTGCTCACCAGCGCCTCCACGGAAAAGTCCTGGCACCGCGAGCCGCGGCCGCTTATGGCCGACTTCAGCGCCGCCCGGGGAATAGTGGAGCGGCTTCTGCACGACCTGAAGATAACAGACTGCGTGTTCGATTCTCTCGGCAATCGCGCCGAGTCCCTGCCTCAGTTCCATCCCGGCCGCTCCGCCGTGGTAACGCTTAACGGAGAGATATTCGGCGTGGTCGGCGAGGCGCACCCACGGCTCGGCCAGGACATCGGCTTGCGCGAGCGCGTCTACCTGTTCGAACTGAACGCCGAAGCGCTTCAAGCGGCCTCCTGCCAGGAAGGGCAGCGCTACCAACCCCTCTCGAAATATCCGGGTGTCGTCCGCGACCTCGCGCCGCGCGTAGTGGACTCGGTGCCGTACGCCGCAGTCGAAGCCGCCATTCGCGCCGCCGCTCCAGCGATCCTGGAGAGCTTCCGCCTTTCCGACGTGTTCGAAGGCGCGCCGCTTCCGGAAGGCGTCAAGAGCCTCACCGTCTCCTTCACCTTCCGCGCGCTGGATCGAACGCTGGGCGAATCCGAAATAAACGAGGCGATGAACGGTTTCCGCTCCGCGCTCGAATCCGCATGCGCCGCGACGTTTGGTTAACTTCGGCTCGTACCTCAGCGCCCTTAGAGGTCTTAGTGCGATTCGACGGGGAAGCGCCCATCTCGGCGCCAAGCATTGCGTCAAGCTCGCGGTACTGGCGAAGCGCTGCATGGGGCCTGCCCATTAGGGCGTGGATCTGCATCATCAAGCGGTGAGTCTCTTCACGGTGCGGGGCCGCGCGGAGCGAAATCTGTGCCGCGGCGAGCGCATGGTCGAGCTGGTTAAGTCCTGCGTGGGCGAGTGCGAGCGCGGCCATGCCGCCGTGATAAGCGTCTGCAAGCCTCAGGCGCTCGGCGGAGATCCACGGGGCATCGAAATCCAATAGGAATTCGGCTTGGTACATCTGTACGGCGCCTTGAAGGTGTACTATTCGGCAGGCATCGTCGGCCTGTTCCGCGGCCGTCTTAAGTCGCTGCTCGAAATCCTCGCTGTCGGTGACAAAGCTGTCATCGTTAAGATAAACGACCTCCCTGTCCGCTGCAAGGACCGCGCCTCGCTCTTCGGCGTCAGGTTCCAGCGCTTGCCGCAGAAAGGCCAGCGATACGCGAAGGTTGTTCCTCCCCTGTTCCAGCGCATCACCGGGCCATAGCTGCTCGATCAGTTCGTCGCGACGGAAACGCCGGTGCGGCTCGTGGGCCAGGCAAGCCAAAAGAATGCCGGTTTTATTGGTCTTAAAGTGGGCGATGCGATGCTCGCCCCGCTCCGCGCTTAGCTGGCCGAAGAGATTTATCCTCCAGCGGACCTGCATCATCGGGGTATCCTTCCCGGGCCTGGCGAGCGGTCAATACGAACGCGGTAGGTCTCTAAGGCGCCTGCACGGTAGCATTCGCTCCCATTAGGCCGGAATCCTTTAATTAAGCAAGAGTCGCTGAAAATGGCAGGTATGAAGATGCGGAACGTTGTACAAGCACGAGGAGACTAGCAGATCAGTTCGGATTCGGGGTCGACGGCCCGGGAATCCGCCCGGGCTCCGGAAGAGTAGGCGAGCGCCGCGCCCTCGGGATCGTCCTTGGGAGCGTAGCAGCGCGCCTGGCTCTCCGACGCGGAGCGCAGATTCACCCAGCAGCTCTGGCAGATGTTCCTGTCGTCGTTTGTATGTAGTTGCGCGACCCGCACCCAGTAGGCAGGCTGGCCGCACCCCACGACGTCGCATATTTTCGCATTCACGTTTCAGGCCCTTCGCGGAATAGCAGTCCGCTTCCCGACTGACAGATCCGGTAGGCCATTGGTTCCCGTAACTCTGCGAACATTGCCAAAGTTGGACGCAATCTGCTGGATTGAATGCGCCGCTGCGAGGCAGCGGGCTTTGCCTGCTCTCTCGCAAAATCACCAGCATTCCAAGAACGAGACAACAGGGCCGTGGAACCGAACGATGAAACCTACGCCGACGGCCGCCTCCCCGTCCTGCCATTCACGCTGCGGCACGACTTTCGGCCTGGAGACATTAACCGAGTCATGCAGCTTCACGGGCGCGAGTTCCTGGCGGAGCATGGGTTTGGCATGCGGTTCGAGGGATATATCGCCGAAGGGCTGGGAAAGTTCGCGCTGCGGTACGAAGCCGGCCGAGACCGGATGTGGATCGCGGAGGATGCGGCAGGCTCCACGCTGGGCACTGTGACCGTCGCGCGAATCTCCGCCACGGAGGCTCAGTTGCGGTGGTTCATCGTCGATGGAAGCGCACGGCGCAAGGGCATCGGCCGGGCGCTGCTGCGCGAGGCCATCGTGTTTGCTCGAAGCTCGGGGTACCACTCCCTATTCCTGTGGACGGTCGAGGGCCTGGAGGCCGCGCTGCATCTGTACCGCGACGAGGGGTTCGAGTTAACGGACGTGAAGCCTAACAGCGACTGGGCAACCCGCCCCCTCACCGAGCAGAAGTACGTCCAGAGGCTCTAAAAGAGTGTGCTGAAAGCAAGGAATGCGCCCTCTAACTCCCAATGCCGATTAAATAAGGGCGCAGCCGCCACGGCATCGAAATGCCGCACCCAAAGTGTCCCATCGGGCGCGCCCGATCCTAAGGTGAATGACCGGTCGACAGATGGCGATGTGTTCATTACGAGGCTGCCCGAGTTTACGAAGCCCGTACGGGCTCAATACTTAACTGGTTATTATTTAAAAGGCTTTGCTCCTAACCCCCAATTCTTGGGGAACCGGCTGGAGGAATGCGCAACAACTCCCCCGAATTGGGGGGCGGGGGGCTTTCAGAACACTCTCTAAGGAAGGGCGGGTGTTTTAATTTTGTCGTGAATATTCGGGGGATTGGCGAAAATAGCATATCATTTCACTTCAGAAGGTTCTTGACATCGACGCGGAAGCTGGGATTGGCCGTCGTAAAGCGCAGGCCGGCGGGCGCTGATTTCAAGCCCTCTGGATTGAAACGCAGGATCACCCGCGTGGGGCTGCTCGCTGATTCTGTCGGGAAGAACAGCGTGACCGCGTTTCCCGCGCCCTGCGCCAGCCCGAGTTCACGCAGGTCCACGGCATCAGAAGCGGCGGGCGTCGAATTGCCGTCCTCCGTCACGAGCGAGATTCCGTCCCAGCCGGTTCCGGAGGGCGAGTAGCCATTGAACTTGCTGCCGTTGCGGATCTCCACCTTCACCGACCAGCCTTTGCCGATCTTTTCAGGGTCCGCCGCCTCGACGGCCAGCACTCGGAAGCGCCAGATACCGTTGAACAGCCATTCGCCGCCCTTGCCTTCCAGGGCGGTCTGCTGCCCAGCGCCGCCATCCGTCACACCCTTGCCCAGAAACTGCAGTTCGACGGTGCCGCCGTTCATCTGCACGCCGACGCCCGCGGCTTTCAGCGCCTCCAGCGGAATATAGGTCTTGCCCTGCACCACGATCGGCGCCAGCGCGGAAGGCTTTCCGTCGATTTTGAGCTTGAGCGCGTCGAGCGCCCATGCGGCCGTCGCCAGGATCGCAACTGCCCCGAAGGCCAGCGCGGCCATGCTTGCCACCTTCTTTCGCGCTCGTACCCGCATAAGATTCCCGCTCGACTTCACCGCCACAACCTCCGAATCGGCAGTCGCCGTTAGCAATTCGCGGCCGTTCAATTTTCCGGACATCGTAACCTCCCTGCAAAACCGAAAGACGTTGTTCCTAATCCGACGTTCGCTTACACGAGGTGCGATTCCTGCGAAAACGCAACTCACTCCAGGGTCATTCAGTCTTCGGCGTGGGAATTCAGTCCCATGGGCAACAAGGCGAGAACTGAATGACCCTGCGTTTCACTCCAGTCAACCATATTGCTGACTCTGCCGTAATAATCCTATGGACACCTCAAACCCGAAATCGGCAAACGACCTTCCCGAGCGGCTTGCCAACCCGGCAAAACGAGCGCTGGCCGGTGCCGGCATCTCCAACGTCGAACAGTTATCTCGTGCCACCGAGGCGGAGATCAAGAAGCTCCACGGCATCGGCCCCAACGCCCTCAAACAGCTCAGGGCCGCACTGGAAGCCGAGGGCCTGGCTTTTACTGACGATAAGTGAAGTGGATGGAAGACATAGGGGAAAAGCGGCGGGAGTATTTGCGGAGGATAGTGGCCATTAACTTTCAACGGCTCTCAGCGGCTGCCTGCGTCGTTGCTTCTATCCTCATAGGGCTTTCTGCCTTGTGGATTTTTGGGCCGGCAACGAAAAACTACGACCGTTTCGGCGTCTTATTCTACTCAGTGCTTACAACAGCGGGCGCTGGTTTGTCCTTCGGCGTATCGCTGCACAATTCAGCCAACTGCCAGGCACGCAGGTTTCCCCACGTCGCACCCGTCGCCGATCAAATCGCCGCGCTCCCCGTCGAGGAAATACTGCTCCACGCCTCTGACCCGCCAAGCGCTTTACCAGGTGAACTGGTTCGTGCTACGGCATTCGTCCAAGAGACTTCCGCAAGTGAACTCCTGCGTGCGAAGATGGCACTATAAACCATGACACTTGTTCGCCTCGATACGAAGCGCATCAAAGATTGGAATACTTTCCATGATGTATTCGCAGAAATATTTGGATTTCCCGATTTCTATGGGCGAAACATGGCCGCTTGGATCGATTGTATGACTTCGCTGGATGAACAAAGTGCAGGAATGACATTCCTTCATGCGCCCAAAGGCGGCGTAGTAGTCTTACAATTGGACGACGTAGATGCCTTCGCCGAGCGATGCGCCGATCAGTACGAAGCTATTGTTGAGTGCGCCGCATTTGTGAACTGGCGCAGAATTAATACTGGCAACTCAGCGGTTCTGGCGTTGTCACACTACAAAAGGAACCCAGGCGCTTTATGAAAATCTGCGATGCTCGGCCTTAACAGACTGGGTACCCGATCTAAGATCATATAGCGAGGAGGTCATTGAACGATGACGGACCAGAAGCGCATGATGGATGTTGAGGCGCTGTACCGAGCAGTTTTGAAGGCTACTCGCGAGGCGTTTGAAGCTGTTCAGCGCGATCACTCGGAGGAAACATTCTATGGCTTTGCGTTCGGAACCGATTCCGAAGCGCTAAGTTTCTTCGCGATGGCAAATACAGAAGAGGGATTGGCAAGGGCGGCGGAAGCCTACGCAGCAAAGGAATCGGGCGACGACTTGGAGTTGCAGCGCATGGTTTTGCGCTGGAGCCTATGGGACTGGGCGTATGTCTTCGGAGACGAGGATGCCCGTTTCTCAGAGGTTCATTGCATCCTAGGGGAAAGCGAGGATATCCTGCTAGGTGATATGGAAGAAGAGGAGGATTTTGAAGCCACGGACCAGGTTTATGCCACCTATATCAAGGTGCTGCGGCAGCTCGACTCCGACGGGATATTTGGTTCCGCTGAAAACAGAGCCAATATTGCGCTCTTCATGACGACCAATGATTGCAGCGATGAAGAAACAATGGCTTGGACAAGTCAGGTCAATCCGGAATGGGTCACGAAGCGAGTTAAGGCACAACTGGAAGCGCGGGTGAGTGCCTACCATACATTGTCAGCAGCGCGGAACGCTCCGAATGCCAACCCATGATCTGGGGGCACGTTGCTTCCTTGCTCGTTCTCCGCGCAGATGCTACGATTTTTTTCGTAGCGCATTAGCGCAATTTGGAACTCGCGAGTTGTCGTGTCAAAGGATTTTTATATAATAGATGCTCCGAGGAATAATTTGTCTACGCGATTTACAGTGACGAGCGTGCAATTCAGTACGCTACCTGTAGTGGTTTTTCGCGCTTCTTCGGTTATTCGTCGGATTATCTAATGGCAGTAGGGGATTCACGTTTAGACAAAATTGAGCCACAGATTGGGGTTTCATCGAAGGCGAACGAGATTGAAAAGTGTTTCTCGAAATTTATGCTAGGAATCTATGGCATGTTGGCACAGCGAACGGGCTATACACGACTGTATATAAATTCATAGCATTTTATTCAAGTTAGGGTTTTCGATCTCAAACTTCCCTTAATCGGTGCTCTGGTATGGCAACATTAGTCTAAACGTCAAAGGGGAGCACCTATCGAAAAATTATCTGGCAACGAAGGCGGTCAGAGATGTAATTCCTACCCGTTTGGAAGGAGAATAATATTGGTGACCGGAAGCGATGCTGCTTACCGGACAATCGAAGTAGTACATTCGTGTTGAACGTTAAGGATTAGACCACTAACAAAGGAGGGGGAGGAGGAGGGTTAGAGCAATTACTCTAACCCGTCGTGAAGGGCAAATATAGCAGCGCACAGACTCGAACTGTGGACAACGCGGGTATGAACCGCGTGCTCTAACCAACTGAGCTACGCTGCCGGAAGCGGTACATTCTACCATAACCGGGTGCCGTTGTCAACGCGAATCACGGCCGAAAACCAGCGATCCGAAGCGGAGCGGCCTCTGCGGAGCTATTTGATCGGCGGCTTGAGCCAGCGCTCGAACCAGGCAAACAGCGCGGCCTGCTGCGGGCCGGTTACCGTGTGGCCGGACTTCTCCGCGATGAGAATCTGAAGGCGGTCGGAAGCGCCCGCCTTCTTGTAGGCAGGCTCGATCGCGGCGAACGCCTCTATCGCGCCTTCGAGCGGCGCGACCGGGTCCGAATCGCCGCCCAGGACCAGCAGGGGGCGCGGAGCCATTGCGGCAAGGATGTCCTGGCAGTCGAAGTCCTTCGGGATGCCGGGCAGCCACGCCTGCCACGCCGCTGCGACCACCTTGCGGTTGACCTGCGGCTCCTTTAGCGCCGTCTTAACGGAGTCGAAAGCGCCCTGGAGGTTGCTGACCCGCTGTTTGTAACCCTCGTTATTCAACTGCCACTTCCAGGAGCACACCGAGATGCACGGCACGGCCACCTTCACGCGCGGGTCGGCGCTCACCATCCACGTGGTATGCCCGCCCAGCGAAATGCCCATCACGCCCAGTCGATCCCGGTCCACATCGGGCCGAGCCTGTAGATAGTCGAGTACGCGCCACGTGTCCCAAACCGTGTCCCAGAGATAGGGATGCTCCCTGCCGGTGCGATACGACTCCGCCATCGCCTTCGTCAGGTCGCCCGCGCGATCGCCATGATACCGCGCATCCAGCGCCACCCCTACAAAGCCGCGCCGGGCAAACTCTTCCAGGTAGGAGCTCATGCCCTCCTTGTTTCCGCCAAGGCCGTGCAGGCAGACCACAGCCGGATGCCTGCCCGTGTCACCCGCCATGCGGACAACCAGCAGGGGCACGCGCACCCCGCGTTCACTGGCGACGGTTATCTTCTCGCGCAGCAGTCCGTCGCGCGTCTCGGCGGAGACCACGACCGGGTCCAGCCCAACGCGCGGGCGGTCGAACCGCTTCATGAATACTGCCCGCAGCCGCCGGCCCTTGGCGTCCTCCCGTGGCGCGTCGGCTCCAGCGGGAGCGAGCATGAACGTTAGAAGGGAAAAGAGAAGAAGTGAGAAAATTAGGCGTCTAGTCACGCGTCTTCCTGTTCAGAGAGTTCATCCGTTACCAACAGCGCCGTGAGGCACCAGTCTAGGTATTCCTCCGCCGTCATTGCCCGGCAATTTGTGTCAGGGGGACTGATCAGCGGATTCCCGATAAAATGCTTTTTGTCGTGAGTTAGAAGGACGTCGGCGAGGCACTCTTCGGCCGCAGCCAATATTCGGGCATCATTCCTGTAGCCCGTCAGTTGTGTGCAGTACTGAATTGTCTCTTCACCGGGTTCAGGGGTATTGGCGAACTTAGCTTCGGTCAGGGCGCGCAAGAGAAGGTTGAAATCGTCCGCGCCAAACCGGCGCAGCACGCCCTGGCATTCGCGCAGGACGTCCGGGCTGATCCCCATATCCACAATTGCGGCTTCGCCCAGTTCGAACATCTCGAAATAGGACGAAGCGTCCTGCGCGTGTATCGCGTCGATCAAAGCGCTCGTATCCCAGAAGATACGAGGCTTAATTGCTGTCTTCCTCACGCATACGGCGTAAATCGGCCTGCATGTCTAAGCCGGACGACCCATTGGCGCGAAGCGATTCTCGCAGCGTCGAGAACGTGGCAGACGCTTTTCCAGGCTGCGGAGTCAGCACCAAAATGCCGCCTTCTAATGCATGCACAGCGTATCGCTGGCCGTCAACGATCCCATATTGATCGCGTACGTTCTTCGGGATGGTAACCTGTCCCCGTCGCGCTACTTCAATCGTCTGGCTCATATTTAGTCTCCGGCACGGAAAATCGGCAAAACCAACCGCCTATTGTGACACACAGTCCTCCTGAACCGCAACGCCCCATTGGCCGCCCCAAATTCCAGGTTGTGATTACTTGCAGTCTGGTACAATAAGCGAAACGACACTTTCGACAAATCCGTCAGTAATCGTGGACCATCCGTCCTTAAGGAGACCCCATTTCATGAATCATAGCCTCCGCATTGCCGCAGCCGGCTGTATCGCAGCCGGGGTGGCCGCGGTACTGCTTGCGTCACGCGTTCCGGCGGAAGAGCCTGCCATTGTCCACGCGGCCGTCCCGCATGTTCCGGCCAGTTGGAAGGATATCGACGGACACGCTTACGACGGCGCAAAGACCGGCCGCGATAAGGCGACCGTCTTCGTGTTTGCCACGACCCAGTGCCCGATCTCTAATATCTACATGCCCCGAGTCACCGAGCTGGCACGCGCCTACGCCGACAAAGGCATTCGCTTCTTCCTGGTCGATCCCAATCGCGAAGACAGCGCCGCCACGCTCCGCGCCTACGCGAAACAGAGGGGCCTAACGTTTCCGGTCGTTCAGGACACGAATCTCGCCGTGGCCGACTGGCTGGCCGCGAGCCGCACGCCGGAGGCCGTCGTGGTCAAGCCGGACGGCGATATCTTCTACCGGGGGCGGATCGATGACAACCAGGACCGAACCCGGGTCGTACACACCGATCTCCGCGATGCGATCGACGCCGTGCTGGCCGGCAAGTCGATCGATCACCCGCGCACGATGTCCTTTGGATGCGCCATCTTCCGGGATACCGTTAAGACCGTAACCGCCAGGGCCTCGGCCGCCAAAGTCACGTTCTCGCGCGATATTGCGCCGGTGCTCAACAAGAACTGCGTCGTCTGCCATCGGGCGGGCGAGTCCGCGCCGTTTGCGCTTCAGAGCTATCAGCAGGCGCGAACCTGGGCCGCGGCGCTCAAGGACTACACCTCGCGACGGATCATGCCGCCCTGGAAAGCCTCGGCAGGCGCAGGCGAATTCCACGACGCGCGTATCCTCACCGACACCGAGATTGCAAAGATTGCGCAGTGGGCGGATTCGGGCGCGCCGGAAGGCAATCCGAAAGACCTGCCCGCCGCGCCGAGGTTTCCCGATCCCGCGACCTGGTCACTGGGCAAGCCGGACATGGTGGCCGAGCCGCCGCGCCCTTACCACTTGGATGCCGAAGGCCCGGACGTCTATCGCAACTTCGTGCTCCCCATGGACTTCCAGCAGGATCGCCTAATCTCCGCTATGGAGTTCAAGCCCGGCAATCGCGCGGTAGTCCACCATATCGTTCTCTACGTCGACACGAGCGCCTACTCGCTGAAGCTGGACGGCAAGGATACCGAGCCGGGATATACCGTGCCCGGTACTGGGATCGGCATCCTGAACGCACAGTGGGGCGAGGTTTGGGTGCCCGGCCGCACGCCGCGACTCCTGCCTCCCGGCGTGGCGATCAAGATACCGAAGGGCTCCAAGCTCGTGATGCAGGTCCACTACCATAAGAACGGCGTCGCGCAGTCAGACACCAGCAAGGTGGCGCTTTACTACGCGAAGGGCCGCGTCCAGCAGATGATGCACACGATCCCGCTCGTAAATCCGGCCATCTCGCTGAAGCCCGGCGATCCCTCGCAAAGCCTGAAAATGTCCTTCACGCTTCCGGTGGACACGCACCTCCATACGATCTTCCCGCACATGCACCTGCTCGGCCGCGAGATGAAGGCCACCGCGACCCTGCCGGACGGCGGGAAGAGGACGATTCCGCTGATAACGGTGAACGACTGGGACTTCAACTGGCAGGAGACCTACGCCTACAAGCAGCCGATGGCCCTGCCAAAGGGGACGCGCATCGAGATCATAGCCACTTTTGACAACTCGGAAGCGAACCCGCGCCAGACCAGCCATCCGCCAAAGCTCGTCCGCTGGGGCGAGCAGACCACGGACGAGATGTGCGTCTGCGTCCTGGGCTTTACCATGGACACGGAGAAGCTCGACCTGCTCGTCGATCCATTGCACGGCGGGATATGAGATGAGAGGGTGAGCGCGTGAGTGAGTGAGAGGGTGATGGAATCGACGGGCGTGCTCGTCGCTTTGCGCCCTCGGACTTCAACTGTGCTTTCGCGTGCCGAGGAGGTTTCGGATGTCGACAGAGATGATTCCGGTTCCTGATGTGGCCCCGGAAGCGCCGGCGGCTCGATTGGCGACTGTGAGGGAATACTTCGCCTTCGATCGGGCGTCGGAGGTTCGCAACGAGTACGTGGATGGCGTGATTACCGGGATGGCCGGGGGATCGCCTGCGCACAATCGGGTCGCCCGGAATATCTGCGTCCATCTCGAAACCGCCTTCGGAGATAGAGCCTGCGAATCATTTATTGCAGACGTCCGCGCACGCGTTTCATCTTCCAGATACCGTTATCCCGATGTCGTGGCGCTGTGCGGGGAGGCGCAATTCGATCGGGAGAATCCGCCCTCCCTGCTGAACCCGGTGGTCGTCTTCGAAGTGCTTTCGCCGTCCACGCAGGGCAGCGATCGTGACGAAAAGTTTATGGAATACCGCCAGTTAGAGACCCTGACGGACTATCTGCTCGTATCACAGGATAAAGTCGAAGTTGCGCATTTTGCACGTCAGTCCGTCCGGCAGTGGGTCGTAACCATTTACAATGAGCTCCAGGACGTGGTCGCGTTGTCATCGCTCGACGTCACCATGAGCCTGGCCGACATCTACCGCAAGGTGGTATTCGAACCGGCCGAGAATAAAGCCGCGCAATAACCCGAAGGCGCGCGAACTGGCTCAAGTCCTTTCAATCAAACCACACGTTTGCATCAACACGGGGTAGAAACTCCTGCCTAAGCATACAACCCGTACGGACGGCATTGAGTCCGGGCAGGCGGACTTCGTGAACTCGGGTACCCTTCGGGCGCGGCAATTCGTTGCCGCGCCAATGCCGTTATTTAAAAACTAATGCGATCTAGGCGCCCTGCGCCTGTTCTCGAATATGCCCTAAAATCACCTGACGCAACGACGCCCCCGAATCGGGGGCGTCGTTGGTTTCAAACAGTCCTTACGGCTCGTCGTAGCTCTTGAGTTTGCGGTACCAGATGTTGCGGTAACGGACCTTGTTGCCGTGGTCCTGAAGGAGAATCTGGCCCTCCGGCGGATGCGGGTGGTAAACCGGGAACTGCTTGTGCTGCGTTTCGCCCCAGAGTACGGCGTGGTTGTGGACGACGACGCCGTTGTGCAGCACGGTAAACGCGCCGGGCTTCACCAGTTTATCGCCGTCGAAGCGTGGGACTTCGAAGATGATATCGTACATCTGCCATTCGCCCGGCTTTCGCGTTGCGTTGACCAGCGGGGGAAATGAGCCGTAGAGTCCGGCAGCCTGCCCATC